>JAHBAP020000190.1 GCA_018500005.2 Mycobacterium sp.
CGGGGCAGCTTCCTGGCCCGGCCGATCGGACTGCTGCGCACCTTCATCGTCCCGCTCGGTGCGCTGCTGCTGCTGCTGGTGCAGACCCCAACCGTCTCGGTCGAGGCGACTCCGGTTCGCCTTCTGTCGACCGTGTTCGGAGTCCTGATCCTGATCATGGTGCTGTCCGGGGTCAGTGCGACCGTCTTCGACAACGCACCGGCGGGCAGTTGGCGACGACGGATGCCGACGATCTTCGTCGACGTGGCCCGGTTCGCGATCATCGCAGTGGGTGTGGCGATGATCTTCGCCTACGTGTGGGGCGCCAATGTGGGCGGACTGTTCACCGCTCTGGGCATCAGCTCCATCGTGCTCGGCCTCACCCTGCAGAATTCGGTGGGCCAGATCATCTCGGGCCTGCTCTTGCTCTTCGAGCAGCCGTTCCAGATCGGCGACTGGGTCGAGACCACCTCGGCGAAAGGCCGCGTCGTCGAGGTCAACTGGCGAGCCACCCATATCAACACCGGTAGCGGACTGGAGATCATCCCGAACTCGGTGCTGGCCGGGCAGGCGTTCGCCAACCTCAGCCGGCCGGCCGGGGGCCACACCATCACGGTTCCCGCGAAATTCTCCGGCGCCGACGCCCCCGACGAGGTATGTGCTCTGCTCAGTTCCGTTGCAGCCAATCTGCCCCACCTGCATCCCGACGGCCAACCGATCGCCAGCGCCAACTCGAGCACCGACTACGCCGTGACGATCCCGGTACGCTCACCGGCCGACGACGTGGCCGCGCGGTCGACCTTCCAACGCTGGCTCTGGTACGCCGCCCGGCGAGCGGGTCTGCGACTGGACGGACTCGAGGAGGACTTCTCCACGCCGAAGCGACGAGCCGACGCACTGCGCAAGATCGCACCGACCCTGCGTGCCAGCAGTTCGGAACTAGAAACGCTGCTGCCCAACGTGACCGTGACCCGTTACGGCGCCGACGAGGTGATGCAACGAAGGGGCGAGAGTCCCTCGGCGATGTCTTTGGTGATCAAGGGCCGCATTCGACTCGTGGTGATCGGCAAGGACGGCGCTGGCATACCGGTGAACACCTTGCACGAGGGCGATTTCATCGGTCAAACCGCGCTGACCCGCGAACCTGTGACCGGCAGCGCCTACGCGATCGGCGAGGTGACGATGCTGGAGATCGATCGAAAAACTGTGGAGAAGATCGTGTTTCGCAAGCCCGAGCTGCTTCAGGACCTCAGCCAGGCGATCGACGAACGGCGCGAGCGTGCGCAGGCGGCGGCAGCAACCGCAGCGGCCGACGTCGACACCGCCGACACCCCGGAAGCGGATTCCGACGCCGAATTACCCTCTGAACTCAGCTGATTCGACACGTGACCTGATCGTTGCCCAACTGCGACTTGGCGCACCGCGTCGCGTATCCACCGCCGAACTTCCCCGGTGCTTGACTACCGAACACAGCAGTTGATCGCTGCTCCGGTACGAAAGGTGATGGGAGTCCTCATGAAGATCGTCGAGAAGTTGCGAGGCAAGTGGATGCGCCGGGCGGCCGCAACCGTCGCCGCCGCAGCGGTCATGCCCGGCTTGATCGGAGTCGCCGGCGGTTCGGCGACGGCGTCCGCGTTCTCGCGGCCCGGTCTTCCGGTGGAGTACCTCGATGTCCCGTCGGCCTCGATGGGCCGAAACATCCGCATCCAGTTCCAAGGTGGCGGCGAGCACGCGGTGTTCCTGATGGACGGTCTTCGCGCCCAGGACGACTACAGCGGCTGGGACATAAACACTCCGGCTTTCGAGTGGTTCCTTAACTCCGGCCTCTCGGCGATCATGCCGGTGGGCGGCCAGTCCAGCTTCTACTCGGACTGGTATCAGCCGTCCCAAGGCAACGGTCAGAACTACACCTACAAGTGGGAAACGTTCATGAACCAGGAGCTGCCGGTCTTCCTGAAGGACAAGAAGGGCATCAACCCCAACGGCAATGCGGTAGTGGGTCTTTCGATGGCCGGCAGCGCGGCGATGAACTACGCCATCTACTACCCCCAGAAGTACATCTACGCATCCTCGCTGTCAGGCTTCCTGAATCCCTCCGAGGGATGGTGGCCGATGCTGATCGGTCTGGCCATGAACGACGCCGGCGGGTTCAACGCCCAGAGCATGTGGGGCCCGTCGTCGGACCCGGCGTGGCGGCGTAACGACCCCATGGTCAACATCAACCAACTGGTCGCCAACAACACCAGAATCTGGATCTACTGCGGTACCGGTACGCCGTCGGAGCTGGACACCTCCGGTGGCGGTGGCAACCTGATGGCCGCGCAGTTCCTGGAGGGCTTCACGTTGCGCACCAACAAGACCTTCATGGAGAACTACCTGGCCGCTGGCGGGAAGAACGGCGTGTTCAACTTCCCGGCCAACGGCACCCACAGCTGGGGTTACTGGGGCCAACAGCTCCAGCAGATGATCCCCGATATGCAGCGGGTTCTCGGCGCTCACCCATCCGGCGCCTAGATTCCGCTCCCCAGCAGGCCTGTCGCCCCCGGGCGGCAGGCCTGCTGTCATATTCGCCCGAGTTGTCCGAATAGCAAGGCTACGGAGTCTCCCGCGCACGGTTGCGCGAAAGCAGCACGACCACCGCCGCTGCCACCGGTATGGCGGTCATGATCAGATTCAGCGCATGCGCGGTGTCGAGCATGCTCGAGGTGGCCTGCGACACGACCCACTGGGCGCGCTCGGGATCGAGGTGGGCCCCGGCCGTCTCTGCCTCCGCGGCGCCCAACAACTCGCCGGCCTGCTCGGCCCCGATGCCGCTTCCGGCCAGCTTCGGGTCGGCGTCGCGAACGAACAGCATGATGCCGAACATCGAGAAGAGCGCCGACCCGAGGCCGTAGAAGGTGCCGGCGACGGATGCCTTCACCGCGGAGACCACGCCGCCGAGATGCACAGGTGCGCTGGACATCATGACCGTCGTCTGCGGTGTCTGCACGATCGCTGCGCCGACCGCCATCAGTGCCATCGCGGCGGCGACGACGGCGACCGGGGTGCCGGCGCCGAACGCCAACCGCACCGCGAGGCTCCCTGCCAGCACCGCAAGTCCCGCCACAACCACGATGCGGTCGCCGAACCGCGCAGCGGCCCGGCCCGCCGCGACGGCCGCCACCGCGGAGAGCAACGTGGCGGGGATCAGCAATAGCGCGAACGCCCATGTCGACAGTCCCCGGATGACGACGAGGTAGAAGGTGACCATGATCGCCGCAGCGCCCTGCACGAAATTGCTGGCGGCCCCCGCGGTCACCACGGCACTGAACCGGGGCGAACGGAATATCCGCAGGTCCAGAGCCGGCTCCGCACAGCGCAATTCCCACCACACGAACGCGACTGCGGCCAGGACGCCGATCAGGATCGGCACCGTCGCCCCGATGCCGACCCCGGTTTGCAGTCGGGAGATGCCGTAGGTGAGGCCGAGCAGCGCCGCAGCCACCAACAGCAGTCCGGGAATATCGATCCTGCTGTGCGAGGTCCGCGTCTCCGGAACGTAGCGAAGCGTGATCACCACAACGACTAGAGCGAAGACCGGGGTCACGAGAAGGCCTGCACGCCAACTGATTCGCTCCGCGAGGAGACCACCCACCGTGGCCGGCAACACACCGAGTGCGTACACCACGGCGAGGTACTGCGCTATCGCCGCAGCCCGGCGCTCCGGCGGGAACACTGCGTTCATGATGG
This sequence comes from Mycobacterium sp., assembly GCA_018500005.2. Taxonomy (GTDB): domain Bacteria; phylum Actinomycetota; class Actinomycetes; order Mycobacteriales; family Mycobacteriaceae; genus Mycobacterium. The sequence goes on from JAHBAP020000190.1 coordinate 3,709, forward strand.
CCAGCGAAAGACCGGTCAGGAAGGCGAACGCCACGCCGATCGCGGCTCTGGAGATCATCAGCACCACGACGTTCGGTGAGCCGGCCCCGACGAGGCCGAACAAAACCGCCCCGCACGCGCCGGCGAGGAACATCCTTTTCATGCCGTACCTGTCGCCCAGGACACCCGCGCCCAGCACCGAGGCGGCCAGGGTCAGGGTTGCCAAAGAAGAGACGAAAACGGTCGTACCGGGCGAGAAGTTCAGGCCGTCGCGGACGATGGAGATGTTGGCGGCCAGGATCCTCAGGTCGCCCACGGCGATCGCGCTGCCCAGGCCCATTGCCACCGTCGTCATTGCGGCAGCGAACCCGCTGACCGGTCCCTGGAGTCGCACGATGCGATGGTAGTTCGCAGGACCGGGTGTCAGGGCCGGCTAGCCTTGCCCGCCCAGTGCGGCGGTTCCGTCGGAGCGCACCCGCACCTCAGCGCCGGCGATGTCGGTGGCAACCGTTGCGGCAGCCTCGGCGGCGTCAGTGACCACGGCGAGCACCCGGGCGTCGTCGGGCGTGCGCACCGTCAGGAAAGCCTTCTCCGGCTTGCCTTCCCGGCCGTACGGGGTGGTCCAGGACTCCACGGTACCGATACCCTCCCACCCCACCAGCGAGGTTCGGGTGGGCTCGCGGTCGACGGCGTCTTGGACGTCCTCCCAGCGGAACTCCTGCGGCGGCGGGGTGGCGCTGTAGACGCCGAAACTGTGCTTGGTCAGATAACCGCCGTTGGCGCTGATGAGTCCGCGGGAGCCGGGATTCTCCCGCAACCGCTGCGCCATCGTCGCAATCGAGTGCATGACGTAGTTGTTCCATGGGCCGCCGGCGAAGGTCAGGCCGCCGGTGACAGTGAGCGGGCGGGTACGGTCCCCCACCGGAAGCCCCAGTTCCCGCGCGGCGACCTGCACCGCCGACGGGAAGCAGGAGTAGAGATCGACGAAATCGATGTCGTCGAGCCCGATGCCGGCCATCTCCAGCCCCCGCCTCCCCGCGATCCGGATGGCCGGACTCCGGTGCAGTTCGTGACGCTCGGCGAAGCTGTAAGTGTCGTGCGAGTCGGTGCCGGCGTAGGGGAAAACCCAGTTCTCCCTGGGGATCTGCAGATAGGTTGCCTTCTCCACCGAGCAGAGCACCACCGCGGCGGCTTGATCAACCATATTGTTGGAGTTCATCAGCTTCGGATACGGCCAGCTGATCATTCTGTTGTCGGGCGTGACCGTGGTGATCTGCTCGCCGGAAAGTTGCTCTCGAACCCAGGCGTTCGGGTTTGCCGCCGCGACTTCGCTGAACTGCGCCCAGAGGCCGCCGACGCGCCGGCGGTGGTCGTCCACCGACTCGCCATCGGCGATTCGCAGCGCCTGCTCGAACAGTGGGTAGACGAACGACGGCCGATCCAGCCCGATGCGCTCGTCGGCCGGCCCCGACATGGGGACATCGGTACCGGCTCCCGGCGGCACCGGCACCGATTCGTCCTGTTTGGTCCACTCCGGACGGATGCCGTTGGCCCGCAGGCGCATCCGGGTCCGCCAGGTCTCGCCACCGGCGAGCAGCACGGCGTCCGCGCGACCCTGACGGATGTCCAGGCAGGTCTGGTTGAGCAGGGACTGCGGGGTGTTTCCACCGATCCCGGTGTACTGGGTGGCCGCGCCGGGCGCCCCGATGCGCTGGCCGACCAGCAACCCCGGGGCGCGGTAGCGCCAGGACAGCAGGTTGACGACCCGGATGGAGTCCAGGGCCGTTAGCACCCGAGGGTCGGCGGCCTCGCGTGCCGCATCGGCAATCAGGTCGACCGGTTCGACACCCGCGCTCTCGCTTCGCTGATTGATCTGCCCGGCCCCAACCAGCACCGGTGTCCGCGGATCCAGACTCATCGACGCTCCTTCTCGTTTTGACGCGTGTCAAAACCTAGCATCGAGGTGCAGACTTCCCGGCGGCGCAACCGCTGGCAAAACAACGATCAGAGCCGACAAAGCGGTGGGCTGGGACAACAACGCTTTACGAGATGCGAAGCAAGAGCCGTGGCATCATGGACACGAATCCGACCGAACCTCAAGGAGAAAACGCGTGGCGGCGAAGGGCAACAAGGATTTCAAGGGTGTCATCAAACTCGACGTGCGGGATTCCACGCCGGACTGGGGGCCCTACGAACTAACCAGGGCCCCCGAAGGTTCACCGAACATTCTGATCGTCCTCTACGACGACACCGGACTGGCCGCCTGGTCGCCCTACGGCGGCGGCATCGACATGCCCACCCTGGACCGACTGGCCGCAGACGGCCTCACCTATACCCAGTGGCACACCACCGCGCTGTGCTCCCCGACCCGGTCGACGTTCCTGACCGGCCGAAACCACCACGTCAATCGCTGTGCCGCCATCACCGAGGGCTCCAACGGATTCCCGGGAGCCGCCGGCCGACTGCCGGCCGAGTGCGCGACCATCGGACAGGTGCTGCAGGACAACGGCTACAGCACGTTCTGGATCGGCAAGAACCACAACGTCCCCGAGGAAGACATCTCGGCCGGCGGCAGCCGCTCGGAGTGGCCGCTGTCCAAGGGCTTCGACCGGTTCTACGGCTTTCTGGGCGGCGAGACGAACAACTGGTATCCCGACCTGGTCGAAGACAATCGGTTCATCGAACCGCCGGCCACCCCGGAGGAGGGCTACCACCTCTCCAAAGACTTGGCGGACCAAGCGCTTCGGATGCTGCGCGACCAGCACTCGGCCACCCCGTCCAAGCCGTGGTTCATGTGGTTCTGCCCCGGCGCCAACCACGCACCGCACCACGCCCCGCAGGAGTACATCGACAAATACAAGGGCCGCTTCGACGACGGCTACGAGGCCTACCGCGAGTGGGTGCTGGCGCGAATGATCGAGCGCGGCGTCATGCCGGAGGGCACCGAACTGACCCCGCTCAACCCGATGCCCGAGGACGTGGCCAACGCGGACGACTACGTGCGCCCGTGGGCCGAACTCAACGACGACGAGCGCAAGCTATTCGCGCGGATGGCCGAGGTGTTCGCCGGCTTCTCGGAGTACACCGACGTCCAGGTCGGCCGGATCGTCGACTATCTGGAGCAGACCGGCCAGTTGGAGAACACGCTGATCTTCTACTGCGCCGACAACGGCGCCTCCGGCGAGGGTTCCCCCAACGGCTCAGTCAACGAGAACAAGTTTTTCAACGGCTACCCCGACGAACTGTCGGAGAACATGCAGTATCTGGAGACCCTGGGCAGCCCCGAGACCTACAACCACTACCCGACCGGCTGGGCGGTGGCATTCTCGACTCCGTTCCAGATGTTCAAGCGCTACTCGCAGTTCTCCGGCGGCACCTGTGATCCGCTGGTGATCCACTGGCCCAAGGGAATCGAGGCCAAAGGAGAGGTGCGCCACCAGTACCACCACTCCACCGACGTGGTGTCGACCATCCTGGACGTCACCGGTCTGGAAATGCCGAAGGTCTACCGCGGTGTGGAGCAGTATCCCCTCAACGGAGTCTCGATGCGCTACAGCTTCGACGATGCCGGCGCCCCCACCCAGAAGAAGCGGCAGTATTACACGATGCTGGGCACCCGCGGACTCTGGCAGGACGGCTGGAAGGCCTCGGCCATCCACGCCCCGATCAGCGGCAAGGGCAACTTCGACTCCGACGTGTGGGAGCTGTATCACGTAGACGAGGACCGAGCCGAGTCGAAGAACCTGGCCGCCGAACATCCCGAGAAACTCCAGGAATTGATCGACGTCTGGTTCGAGGAGGCGGAGGCGAACTTCGTTCTGCCCCTGGATGATCGGACCGCCGTCGAGCAGTTGGGCAACGCCCGGCCGCAGGCCGAGCCGCCACGTAACCGCTACATCTACTATCCCGATACCGCGCCGGTCCCCGAGGGCGCGGCGGTGAACGTCCGCGGCCGGTCCTACAAGATCCTGGCCGATGTAGAAGTGACGGCGGACACCGAGGGCGTGATCTTCGCCCACGGTTCGCGGTTCGGCGGACACACACTGTTCATCTCCGGCGGCAAGCTGAACTACGTGTACAACTTCTTGGGCATCAAGCCCGAGCAGGTGTTCACCTCCGACACACTCGAGCCCGGAAACCACACTCTCGGTGTGGAATTCATCCGCGAGGGCGCCGGCGAGCACGGCGAGTCCACCGGTACCGCCAAGCTCTACGTCGATGACACGGTGGTGGCTGAGGGGCCGATGCGCGCCCAGGTCGGCAAATTCCCCCTTCCCGGCGCCGGACTATCCGTCGGCTTCGACAGCGCCGACCCGGTGAGCCGGTCCTACCCGCCGGGCTTCCCGTTCAAGGGCGGCAGGATCCTCGGCGTGGGCGTCGATATCAGCGAGGAGCAGTACCTCGACTTGGAACGAGAGGCCGCCGCGGCGTTTGCCCGGGACTAGACACCCCCGGCGAGCAGACGTGAACGTTTCCGACACGCCGGCCCCGGCGAGACTTTTGCGTCTGCTCGCGAGGAAGGGTTAGCCGTCGGCCGGACCCACCCGATAGATGGACTTCAGGGCGAAGAACTCGTCAAGTCCCTCCGGGCCCAGTTCCCGGCCGATACCGCTGGCCTTGACACCGCCGAAGGGCGCACCCATGTCGAGTTGATAGTCGTTGATGCCAACCGTTCCGGTGTGGATTTCGCGGGCCACTTCGGTGGCTCGGTCGGTATCGGTGGACCACACGGTTCCCGCCAGCCCGAACTCGCTGTCGTTGGCCAGCGCGATGGCCTGCTCGTCGCTGTCGTAGGGAATCACCGCGAGCACCGGGCCGAAGATCTCCTCCTGTGCGATGCGCGAGGAGTTGTCCACGTCGGCGAAGACAGTCGGCTCGACGAACCATCCACGGGGCTGATCGCGTGGAACATTGCCACCGGCAATCAGTTTCGCGCCGCTGGCCTTGCCGTCGGCGATGTAGCCCAGGACGCGTTCACGCTGACGCCGACTCACCACCGGACCGATGTCGGTGGCCAGGTCCAACGGGTTGCCGACCGTCAGTCCGCCAACCAGGGCGGCCAACGCGTCGACCACCTCCCCATAGAGCTTGCGCGGCGCCAGAATCCGCGAGCCAAGGAAGCAGGTCTGCCCGTTGTTGATCAGCGACACCGACTTCAGGCCCTTCATGGTGGCATCCAGGTCGGCGTCGTCGAGGATGATCGCCGCCGACTTGCCGCCCAATTCCAGGGTGACCGGACGCAGTAGCCGCCCGCACACCTCGCCGATTATCCGGCCGACCGCCGTCGACCCGGTGAAGCTCACCTTGTCCACACCGGGGTGGGATACCAGGTGGGCACCTGCCTCGGTTGCGCCCGGCACCACGTTCAGGACGCCGGCCGGCATTCCCGCCTCGCTGGCTGCCTCGGCGAAAACCATGGCGTCCAAAGCGGTTTCGGGCGAGGCCTTGAGAACAACCGTGCATCCGGCGGCCAGCGCCGGCGCAAGTTTGAAGGCGGCCAGCGCCTGCGGGTAGTTCCACGGCACGATGGCCGCGACCACTCCGACCGGCTCGCGGCGAACGATGGTGTGGCCGGTTGCACTCGGCCGCACCTCCTCGATCGGCGTCTGGGTGATCAGCTTGGCGTAATAGTTCATCAGCGCGGCCGGGAAGAGACCGTTGGCGCTGCGGGACAACCGCATCGGCATGCCATTCTCGCGGGTGACCAATTCGTTGGTGCTCTCCGCGCGCTTGTGCAGTTCTGCGGCAAAGGCTTTCAGGACTTTCGCCCGGTGGTCCGGTGAGGCGGAGCGCCATTCCGGCAGCGCGGCCCGTGCGGCGGCGACGGCGGCGTCGATATCGGCTTCGGTCGCACTCGCACCATCGCCCAGCAGTTCGCCGGTGGCCGCCTCAAGGACCGGTTCGGCCTTGTCGGCGGCGCGAAACTCCCCGTCGATGAACAGTTCTGGACTATTCGTGATCACTGCGGAACTCCCTGTCTGTCATCGGCGGCGAACAACACCCCGGCATCGATCAGCTGCTCTATCTGAGCGTCATCCATCCCCAGCACCTCGCGGCATACGAGTCGGGTGTCGGCTCCCGGCAGAGGTGCCGGGCGCTGCGGCGACTGCGGGATGTTCCGGAACGGCGCGGGTCCGGTCTCGGCGGGCAACGGCAGCTCGAACAGCGGGTGTGTCATATCCGCCAGCAGCTTTCGCCACCGCAGCTGGGGATGTTCGAAGACGTCGTCGGGCCGGTTCATCGGTCCAGCCGCCACCCCGGTGGCCTGCATCCGCTCAGCGACCTGGTCGGGGGTGTGTTCGGCCGCCCACGCGGGGAGGTCTGCATCGGCGTCCTCGGGCGACGCCGAGACCACGCACCATTCGTCATCGCCGGCACAGGGCAGCACCCTGTGCTCGACATCGTCCTGACAGATCTCCGCGCCGCGACCTCCGGCCTCGGCCGCGAACATTACGAACCGGGTGTCCAACTGATTGATGCCGGCCTCGGCCTGGGACACGTGGATTCGCGCGCCGACGCCAGTTCGCTTGCGGCGGATCAGCCCGGCCAGTGCGCCGATCGCGGTGATCCGACCGACCACGTGGTCGGGGAAGACCGTCGTGGCGTCGTAGAACGGATGGCGCGCGGCGGGATCGGGTTGATCCGAGGTCCACAGGCTGGTGACACCGGTGGCGGCCCGAACCAGCGGACCGTAGCCCATCCGGGGGCTCCACGGCCCCTGGTCGCCGTAGGCACTGCTCTCCGCCACGACCAGGGTCGGGTTGATGGCGCGCAACCGTGCTTCATCGAAACCCAGGGCGGCAAGGGTGCCCGGCTTGAAGTTGGCGAAAAGTGCGTCGGCGGCGGCGACGAGTCGGGCGAACACCTCCGCACCGTCGTTGCTGCGCAGGTCGAGTCCGAATCCGAGGTGGTTGCGGTGCGCGCGGGCGAATGAGTCACCGATCGCCTGATGCTCCCGCTTCTGGCGCAGACCATCGGGGTAGGCGGCGCTTTCGATCTTGACGACCTCGGCCCCGAGGTCGCCGAAGAGCCTGCTCAACTCTCCGCCGGCGACGATTATGCCGAGGTCGAGGACCCGGATGCCGGCCAGCGGAAGTTCGCCTACTGGTCCCGTCGGCGCGGGCTCGAACCGCCCGGTGCGCCACACCGGTTGGTCGGCTCCCACACCCGGGGGCGCGTTGCGGAAGCCGGCACGCCGACCATCGACCGACCAGTAGCCCACCGGCACCGTGGCCGTCACGCCGGGGCCGAGTTCGGCGTCTGTCAGCGCACCGACCTCATCGAGATGATCGGAATGCAACGCCTCCGACGGCGTCAGGACGGCGGCGATCGGCACGCCGTACTGCTGACCCTCGGCAACCAGTTCTCCGCGGGTACGGCCGGCGAACAGTGCGCCGATCAGGGCGCCGAGTTCGTCGAAGGCGTAGGCGCGCGCTGCGAGGGTGTCGAAGCGGGAGTCTTGGAACTTCTCGGGTTCGCCGAGCCAGGCCCGCATCCCGCGCCACTGCCGGGGCGCCATGATGCAGATCCGGACATAGCCGTCGCGGCATTTGAAGATCGGATACAGGTCCTGGTTGCGGGGGCGCCCACGCCAGCGCTCCCCGCCCCTTTTCGCGGTGGCAGCCTGCCCCTGGGTCCCGAAGGGCGGATCCAGCGCCATCACCACCGCATCGAACCTGGAGAAGTCGATGTAGTCGCCAGCCCCGCAGCGCAGGCGGTTGTAGTAAGCCGCCAGCAGGGCCCATGCCGCCTGCACGGCCGCCGTCGCCGATGCGATGCCCTCCGGCGGCAGGACCGGCGTGCCGACGGCGGGCCCGGACCGCGACAACGCGGTGCACATGGCGTACAGGACCGGGTCGCTGGCCCGCCACGAGGCGAAGGGTCCGTCACCGCCGAAGTCGGTCACCAGCATGGTGACGAGGTGGCCGAACCGGTCGGCCAGTTCCTCCGAAGACGTTCCATAGGTCGCCGCCCGACCGCTATCGATGACGATGTCGGCCTCCCCGGCGAGTTCGACGAGCCTGCGCCGGTCGGCATCGGAGGCGGGATCGAGCAGCACCGACCGCTTGTTGGCATTGTGCAGTGCGAACGGAATGCTCACTCCGCTCAGCGTGGGCTTCTGGGCGCGAGCCCAACTGCCTCCGGGCGGTTCGACTTTCATCACGTCTGCACCCAGGTCGGCCAGCAGTCGCGTCACGGCATCGGCGTCCCCTTCGCACAGATCCAGGACCCGCAATCCCGCCAGCAGTGGCTCGTTGTCGCTCAATGCCGCGCCTTCCGTCGTCCGGCGCCGAGCTTATCCGGTCGGTTTATTCCCGATTGTCGGGTGCGTTACACAACGGCACCGGGTGTCATTAGCGCAGGTAGCATTGCCTGCAATGTCCACTCCAGCTGTCGCGACCGCCAACCACCACCCGGTTGTGGTTCAGTTGGCCGCGCTTCACCACTTGCGGATCTACGTCGATATCGGCGTGGTCGTGGTGGTGTTGACCCTCACCAACCTGATCGCCCACTTCACCACGCCGTGGGCGAGTATCGCCACTGTTCCGGTGGCCGCACTGGCGCTGGTGATGCTCGTCCGTGCCCGCGGACTGGGCTGGGCCGAACTTGGATTGGGCCGCGAGCACTGGCGTTCCGGTGCCGGCTACGCGGCAGCCGCGGCCGGCTTGGTGCTAGCGGTAATCGCGGTCGGCGCGCTGCTTCCCTGGACCAGGCCGATGTTCCTCAACGACCGCTACGCCACCCTGTCCGGCGCACTGGTGGCCTCGATGATCATCATCCCGTTGCAGACCGTCATCCCCGAGGAACTGGTGTTCCGAGGTGTCTTGCACGGCGCGTTGGACCGCGCCTGGGGGTTCCGCGGGGTGGCAGCGGCCGGATCGCTGCTGTTCGGTCTGTGGCATATCGCCTCGTCGCTGGGCCTGACCGCCGGCAACGTCGGGTTCACCCGGGTTCTCGGAGGCGGTGTTTTCGGGATGGTGGCAGGCGTGCTGGGGGCTGTGCTAGCCACCGCCGCCGCCGGCTTCGTCTTCACCTGGTTGCGCCGTCGTAGCGGCAGCCTGATCGCTCCGATCGCACTGCACTGGTCCCTCAACGGAATGGGCGCCTTGGCCGCAGCGGTGGTCTGGCACCTGTCCAGCTAGAGCCCCG
>JAHBAP020000396.1 GCA_018500005.2 Mycobacterium sp.
CTGCCGGCCTTCGACTTGGCGCGCGCCTCGAAATAACGGCCGGCCAGCACGAACACGGTGACGCCGGCAGCGACCTCGAGGTAGATGGCGTCGCTACTCATCAGCGCCTGCCACACGCCGTGGGTCTCGCGCTGCGGGCGGGCCGCGAAGATCGTCGCCAGCGACCAGAGCGTCGCCGCAGTGATCCCGACCGAGATCAGCGTCTCCATGGATGCGACACCGTGCCGGGCATTGCGCAGTGCGACCCGGTGGAAGGGCCAGGCGGCCCAGGTGACGATCGGCAACGCCAACCCGGTCAGTAGCCACTGCCATCCGGTGAAGCGGGTGGCGGGCAGCACGGCGAACATCACCGACAGGTGCGACAGCGGCACGAACAGGACCGCCGCCACCGCCAGTCGGACCAGCAGTGAGCGCGCGGTGGCGTCATCGGGGTCGGGACGTTCGTCGCTGCCGGCCGTGCGGGTTTCGGCGTCGTAGCCCGCCCGCTGTACGACCTCGCACAAGTCCTCGCAGGAGACCTCATTGGGAGCGTCGATGGTGGCGACCCGCGTGGCGTAGTTCACCGAGGCGCGAACTCCGTCGAGTTTGTTGAGCCGGTTCTCCACCCGGGCGGCGCAGGCGGCGCACGTCATACCGGACACCGCGAGTTCGACGCGTCGGACCGTCGGCGAAGCGGCGACGCCGGTGGTGGTGGTCATCGCCCTCCTCCCAGCACTACGTACGGTCATGACAGTCGGCATCACAGTCGGCTGCGACTGCCGGAAAGTTCCTGCGGTTAGGGCCAAAGTACCTTCAGAACCCCGTCGGGGATCCATGGACGACGCTCATCGCCTATGGTTGCTCTCCGTGACCGATGGGGATCCGCTCACCGAACTTGCGCTGGCCGCCGGGCGTGGTGACCGCGCGGCCCTCGACCAGTTCATCCGGGCGACCGAGCGGGATGTGTGGCGCACCGTCGCGTTCCTCGCCGATCCGGGTAGCGCAGATGACCTGACGCAGGAGACCTACCTGCGGGTGATCGGCGCGATCCCCCGCTTCGCGGGCCGGTCCTCGGCGCGGACGTGGCTGCTGTCGATCGCCCGACGCGTCGTCGTCGACCAGATCCGGCGCATCCAGGCCCGTCCCCGCACCACCTCCGCAGTGGATATCGAGAGCCTGCTCACCGCACGTCAGCCCACGGGGCGATTCGAGGATGTGGTCGAGGTTCGGCTTCTGCTCGACGGCCTGGACCCCGACCGGCGCGACGCCCTGATTCTCACTCAGGTATTAGGACTGTCCTATGACGAGGCCGCCGAAGTCTGTGGGTGTCCCCTGGGCACCATCCGCTCACGGGCGGCCCGGGCCCGCGACGATCTGATCGCCGCGCGGCGCGACGACCTCACCGGCTGAAATCCGCGGGAACCAACCACCCTTCCGGAACGACTAATGCTCCGTGGTCACTGTTGAGAGCGAACCGGTCGATCGCGACGAGCGGCGCGGCCAAGCCGCGATCCTGCGGCGGATCTGGCGCCTGCACTTCTGGATCGGGCTTTTCGCCGCCCCCACTCTGGTGGTGCTGGCCTGCACCGGGCTGATCATCCTCTACACCCAGCCGCTGGACCTCTGGCTGAACCGCGACCTGAAGGTGGTCACACCGTCGGCGTCGAGCGTGACTCTGGATGCCCAGATCGCGACAGCCCGCCAGCACGTCGCCCCGGACATGGTGCTGGATGCCGTCACCCCACCGGAATCACCGAACCGATCGACCCAGGTGGACTTCCTGCCGGCCGAGGAACCGGAGGTGGGTGAGCGCAACGTCACCCAGGTTTTCGTCGATCCGTTCACCGGCAACTATCTGGGACAGCGCCACGAACTCGACGGTCTGGTCGGCTGGGCCAACCAGTTGCACCGGCTGTTCGGCAATGACGGCCCGACGCTGGCCCTGCCGTCGGTGGGGCATCTGATCGCCCCGTCGTCGTATCCCGAGGCCTCCATCCGGGTCGGGATCGGCAACCTGCTGATCGAGATGGCGGCGGTATGGGTGCTGGTGCTGGCCGCAAGTGGCATCTACCTGTGGTGGCCGCGCGCGACCGAACGGGGCAAACCACGCCTGGCCATCCGGTGGAACAAGGGTGGCCGGATCCGCTGGCGTGACCTGCACGCCACCACGGGCATCCTGCTGTCGGTGGTACTGATCGGCTACATCGTCTCCGGATTGACCTGGTCGCGCTACTGGGGCGAAAACTGGCGGGCGGTGGCCTCGACGCTCACCCCGGCCACCGAGGTGGATGCCCCGTCCACGCCGGCCAAGGTAGGCGACTTCGATCGGCTGGGCCGCCGAATCGCCTGGGCCGACAAGGAAGATCCGGTCTATGCCTCGGCGGCTTCGGGCGCGGCCCCAAAGCCACTGAGCTTCGGCGATATCGACCGGATCGCAAAAACCGAGAACATGCTCGCGGGTTACTCGATCGTGCCGCCATCGGACAGCACCGAGGACGGCATGACGAGCTACGGCAGCTACACCGTCGTCAATCACTGGCCACAAAAGCTCTCCGAACAGCGCACGCTGTACCTGGATCAGTTCAGCGGCCAGACGATCGCCAACGCCACCGCCGATCAGGACGGCGCGCTGTCGCGGATCTCCAGTTGGGGCGTGGACATGCATATGGGCACCCAGTACGGCGTGCTCACCCGCATCCTGGCCACCGTGTTCTGCGTTGGTCTGCTCACCAGCATCGCCACCGCCACGGTGATGTGGTGGAAGCGGCGACCCGCGGGAAGCGCCGGTCTGCCCGGTCGGACCAGCGAGATCGCGAAGTCCCACACGCCGCGCGGCGCCGTGGTCGCCATCGGTCTCATCGCCACCGCGCTCGCGGTCATCTACCCCTCCTTCGGTGTGTCCCTGCTCGTGGTCCTGATCGCCGAGGCGCTCCTGGAGGCGCGCCGCAAACAGCCGTCGGACGCCGGCACTGTGTCAGAATCGACGCCATGACCACTGAGTGCACCAACCCGAACTGCACCTGCTCACCGTGTACCTGCGGGCCGGATTGCAGCTGCGGGAAACCGACCGGCGGATGCGACAACCCGAACTGCACGTGCGAGTCCTGCACCTGCGGGGCGGACTGCAACTGCGGGTCCTGACCGACCAGCCCGGGTCGTTTTTCGGCATCCCGGGAACCGGACGGCCTGCGAGCGCGACTAACTCGCTGAACGCCCCTCTCGTGGGCGACCGGCGAGGAGATCGAGCGGATATGGGTGCGGCGAGACGTCTGGGCAACCTGGAACGAGCCATCATGGACCAGTTATGGGACACCGGCGGGCCGCAGACGGTGCGGCAGGTTCACCAAGCCCTCTCGCCGCACCGCGACTTGGCATACAACACCGTGATGACCGTCCTGCAGCGCCTCTACCGCAAACGTCTGGTTGTCCAGATCCGCGATGACCGCGCCTACCGGTACGAGGCAAATCACGGCCGCGAGGAACTCGTGGCAGAACTCATGGTGGACGCGTTGGATCAAGCCACCGGCCGGGGCGACCGACTCGCCGCCCTGATGCAGTTCGTCAAAAAGGTCGGCGCCGACGAGGCGGACGCACTCCGTCGGGCGTTGGCATACGGCGCCTGCTGATCAGTTGAGCGACGGAAGCTGGCCGGCCAGATAACGGTCGCGCGCCTTGAGGCGCTGAATCTTTCCGCTCGTCGTTCGCGGTATCGAGGTCTTGGGTACCAGCACGATGTCGTCGAGGGAGAACCCGAAAGTCTCGCGGACCCGGGCAGCCACCTGCGCCCGGATCTGGCCGCGCTGATCTGCGGCGGTGGAACCGGTCGCGACGACGGCGACGAGCGACTCCCGGCCCCGGCCGTCGTCGGGTGTGGAGAATACGACGGCCTGTCCCGGGCCTACCTGCGCCAGTTCTCCGATCGACCGTTCGACGTCGTAGGGCGGCATGTTGCGACCGCGCACGATGAGCATCTCTTTGCTCCTGCCGACGACGAAAAGCTCTCCGGAACAGATCAATCCGCGATCACCGGTGTCGTGCCAGCCGCCGGGCGGACCGAGGACCGAGCCGTCGGATGCAAGGTAGCCGGCCATCACCGACGGACCGCTGATCTGGATATCGCCGACCACGCCCTCGCCGAGTTGCGCGCCGTCGGGATCGACGAGGCGGACGCACATCCCGTCGATCGGCGGTCCGCACGACACCAGGGGGGTGTTCATGCCATCGGCCTGCATGGTGCGGACGCGGCCGAAGTTTCCCGGGCCTTCCGGGGCCGGGTGCGACGCGATCGCGGTGGCCAGCACCGACTCGGCCATCCCGTACGAGGGAAGGAGCGCATCGGACCAAAGTCCGCACGGTGCAAAGCTTTCCGCGAAACCCCGAAGTGTCGCCGCGGCGATCGGCTCCGCCCCGACGTAGGCGTGCCGCAACTCGGACAGGTCGATATCGCTCGGCGGGTTTCCGCCCCGCGCCAGTGCGTCGGCGGCGGCCCGGTAGGCGAACGTGGGTCCGGCCGTGACGGTGGACCGGTGGTGGGTCATGTTCCGCATCCATGACAACGGGTCGCGAAGAAAGCCCAGTGGCGTCATCAGCCCGATCCGGCCGCCATAGATCAGGGCTCCGAGCACCTGAATGAACCCCATATCGTGGTACATCGGCAGCCAACTGAAGAGTCTGCCGGTGTTTCGGACGGTTGCCATCGCGTGGCTGACGGTGGCGATGTTGTGGGCGACGTTGCCATGCGTGAGCACGACCGCCTTGGGCGCCGACGTCGAACCCGAGGTGAGTTGAAGGTGATGGGTGTCCGAAGGTGTGGGGACCGGCAGGACCGGAATGGAGAGCGGCGCTATGCCCTCGAGATCCTCGTAGCGCACCGCTGCGGGGTGGGCCGCGGCGCTACGGTCGGGCGCCAGCACCACCGCGGGGGCGATGACGGCGACTGCGGCCCGAAGATGTTGCACACCAGCCGATTCCGGGCGCGAGGGGGCGGGCGGCGGCGCGACCGCACAGGGCACGGCGCCGAGCAACAGCACGGCGAGCACGGTCGCGAGGTATTCCTCGGTGTTGTCGGCCACCATGACGACCCGGTCGCCACGGGCCAGTCCGCGGGCTGTCAGCGCACCCGCACGACCAAGTACGCGCTCGGCCAGCGCGGCACCGGTCAACGCCCCGATGTGCCGGCGGCTGTCGTAGAAGTCGATCTGCGGCAGTCCATGCTCCAGCAGAGTCCGATAGTCGACCGCCTCGGTCCGCAGAGCGGGAGCGTGGAAATCGACGTGCTGCCTGACGTCTGGCGAGAAGATGCTCACGGACCCTCGGCCCGAAGGGCTTTCGCGGCAATCCGCTGCCGGATGTAGTCGCAGACGTCGCCCACCGATTCGAAAGAGAACGCCGCCTCCTCCTCGATGTACACGCTGAAGGTGTCCTCGAGATCGTTCATCAGGGCCATCAGGACCGCGGAGTCCACCGGCAGGCTCAACATCGGGGTGTGTTCGTCGAGGGCCGGCAGATCCACCTGAGCGAGGTCCTCGGGCGGGAGCAGCCTGGCCAGCCCGTCGCGGATGGCCGCGACGACGTCTGCGGATTCGGGAACGATGGTCATCGGAACGTCCTCAGCGTCGGAAGGCGGCGGCGGGGTCGGTACGAATGACGCGCCACAACGGCAGCAGCGAGCCCAGAACGGCCATCACGGCGGTGGCGGCGGCCATCGCGGCCAGCATCGGCGGCGTGATCGCCACGGTGACGTCGCCCATCCGTTCACCGATGGGGAACTGGGCGCCGTAGGCGATCGCGGAACCGAGCACGAAACCGGCAGCGGCGACGAGGGCGGCCTGGGCTAGAACGATGCGACACAACTGGATCGGTCGCACGCCCAGCGCCCGCAGAACCCCGAAGTCGGCCGACTGCTCGACGGTGAGCGTCCACACGATGAGGCCTACCAGCACCACACCCACCAGGGTGGAGATGGCGATCATCGTCTTCAGCGGCCGGCCGACCATCGAGATGATGATGTCGCGGCTGTTGTGAGCGAACTCCGCCGAGGTCATCGCGTCCATACCCGGCAGCGACTCCCGGATGGCCGCGGCGGTTTGGTCCGGGGTGTAGCCGGACTTTGGCTGAACCAGGAAGTAGGAGAACCGGTTACCCGCGCGCAGCAGTCGGGCCGCGTCTGGCAGCGAGACGAACGCGTAGAAATTGCCCAGGGCCGCGGTCTGGTCCGACAGTCCGACGACGGTGAATCTGCCGTCGACGATCTCGACGGAGTCGCCCACGCGGATGCCGTTCTTGCGAGCCAGGA
>JAHBAP020000617.1 GCA_018500005.2 Mycobacterium sp.
ACTGCAGAGCAGTCGCCGTCCCTTGACGGGCAGGGAGGCGATGACCGAACAGATCCCGCGGACGCCCTCGGGGTTGTGCGCGAAGTCCACCAAGACGCTGAAGGGCAGCCCACCGACGAAGTTGTACCGGCCAGGATTCTGGTCCCGAGAGTTGGTGAAAGAGCTAAGCGCCCGGCGAATTGTTGGCTCGTCGATACCTTGCGCCCATGCCAGCCCGGCGGCGAACAGGGCGTTAATTTCGTTGAACGGCAGCAGGCCGTTCATCGCCGCCGGAACATCGTGGACGGGCATCAGTTCGCTCTCGTCCGGCCCGGCTGCGAGGACGATCCAGGGCCGGTCGCCGCGATCGTCGATGAACACCGCCTCACCGCCCTGCCGGCGGTGCTCCGCGAGTGCATCGACCCGCGGCGAACGGGCTATCAATATGTGGCGGCGCGTCGCGGCGCGGGCCCGCATAGCCAGACACAACGGATCCTCGGCGTTGACGACGATCGCCCGGCTGGCACGTTCGAGGACTTGCGCCTTGAGTTCCGCCATCTGCTCGAGGGTTTCGATGCCGTCGACGCCGATATGGTCGTCCTGAACATTAAGCAGAGCCGCCACGTCGTAGCGGTCGCAGTGGTGGCCGAACATGATCAGACCCTTGCGCGGCATCTCGAGAACCGCGGCTTCGACGCCGGGATCGTTGAGGATCAGCCGGGAACCCGGTTGGCCGGAGAGATTCTCGGTACTGACGGTTTCCTCCCCGATCCGCACCCTTGCAGTGGTGCAGACACCGGTGAGCTTGCCGGCCGTCGTCCAGATTCGATGCAACATCTCCGAGGTGGTGGTCTTGCCGTTGGTGCCGGTGATGGCGGCGGTGGGAACGCGCGCGGGGCGTCCACCGAACAGGATGTCGAGTACCTCACCATTGATGTCGCGGCCGGGGTCGGCCAGCCAGTGCGGACGGAATCCGGGCTGCGCGTTCACTTCACAGACCACCCCGCCCACTTCACGCCACGAACGACCGATGTCCGGGCACAGGAAGTCGACGCCGGCAATGTCGAGTCCGATGATGCGCGCCGTCCGTGCGGCAAGCGCGATGTTGTCGGGGTGGACGGAACCTGTGACGTCTTCAGCAGTGCCGCCGGCGCTGATGTTGGCCGTCAGCGAAAGCGGTACGGCCACCCCGACCGGCGGTACCGACTCCGGTGTCAGTCCCTGCGTTGCCAGACAGTCCAGAACGTCGTCGTCGACAGCAACCACTTTGAGCAGGCTGTACCGCTGAGTACCCCGGCGCGGGTCGTCGTTGAGCCGCGCGACGAGTTGACCCACCGTCCGGTGACCATCGCCGACGACCTGCGCAGCCCTTCGCCGAGCCACCTGCAACACTCGCCCGCAAACGACCAGGAAACGGTAATCGTCGCCGCGGACGTGTCCTTCCACCAGCACCGCGCCAGGGCTGAATTGATTGGCCCGATTGAAAGCCCGAACCACTCGATCCTGTTCAGCGATACCGAGCGTGACGCCGTTGCCTCCGTCCTGGTTGAACGGCTTGACGACGACAGGCCAACCCAGTTGCTCTGCCGCGCGCCGGGCTTCGTCAATGTCGCCGACCAGTCTGGCGCGCGGGACGGGGATCCCGGCTCCGGCGAGGGCCTGAATCGTCTTGACTTTGTTCTTGGCCGTTGTCTGGGCGATCCAACTGGTCTGGCCGCTGGTCGCCAGGTCGAACCGCTTGGCGTTGGCTCCCCACCCGATCTGAACGAAACTCGGGAGCACGTCGAAGGGCATGCCGCGCCGTACGGCGGCTTCGATGAAACGCAATGTGTTCGGCGCCATTCCGCCGGCCAGGATCCCGGCACGGTCGGCACCGAGGTAGTCGTCGAGCGTTGGGCCAGCCTCGGCATCGCCGTGCGGTTTCAGCCAGTTCAGCCAGCGCGATTGACCATCCGTCCGCCGCTCCGACCGGAACGGATCCGACACCACCTGGAGGGCAAGTTGCAGGGCGCGGTCGAAGTGGTCTTCGCGATACCACGGAATGGCCAATTCCAATCGGCCGTCACCCACATCAAGCACCTGACCCCGCCACACCGGATCCCGACCCCAACGCTGGATGGCCACGGTCAGCGCGACCACCCAGCTCCCCAACCGCCGGAGTCCGTCGCCGCAATCCTCCGTCCCGACCAGAAAGGCTGTAGGCCAGTCGGATTCGGCCACGCCATAGAAGATCTCGCCCGGACACAGACTGGCTGCGCGATTCCTGATCCGGGACTCGGCGGCAGCATCCCAGACGAGATCGTCGCGCACCGAGAGTTCGACCAATGCGGTCGGCTCGGACAGGCCACCAGCGCAGGCACGAAGGAAACGACGGTATTCGACGCATATGTCAGTGGGGGTCACAGCCTGCCGCACCTCATCGCACTTGAATGCCAACGGCTAGGTGTCTTCCGGCTCATGCCAGTTCACTACCGTGACCGGAAGGCCGGTGTCGTCGAAATCGATTCGCGCGGACCAGTACAGGCGCCAGTCGTCAGCAGTGACCAGCCCGCCGTCGAGCGAGGCCGCTAGTGCCTGCTCAGCAACCCGGACTTCGTCCATGAATTCCAACACCGCGGCCCGCAAAGCGTTCTCCGCGTCTCCGCCGGCTTGCACCGAGACCGTGGTCAGTTCGGCCGGGATCAGGTCGGCGGGCAGGCCGGCGGCGGTGACGCGGTCAATCACCTTCTGCGCCAGTGCCAAAGCGGGCTGAGCGGTCGGCAGACCGTCGACGCAGGAGCGCTGCCCGGTTCGTTCGGCGGCCTTGCGTTGCTCCCACTGGGCGAGTTGATCTTCCAGGGTGATCTGTTCACCAGCCAGTACCGACGGCACCCTGTTTCCGAGTTTGCGCACCAGTGCGTCGGCGACATCGTCGATACCGAACGCGTTGTCGGGCGCCTCCTCGGCGATGCGGGCGTGGAAAAGCACCTGCAGCAGTACGTCACCGAGTTCGTCGCGCAGTTCCTGGAGGTCCCCGCCACGCACGGCGTCGAAGAGTTCGTAGGTCTCCTCCAACAGATAACGGCGCAGCGAGTCGTGGGTCTGCTCGCTCTCCCACGGACCGCAGGTCCGCAGCCGGTCCATGATCTCGACGGCGTCGACGAGGCGCTCGCCGGCGCGGGGTCCCGGGGTGCTGATCAGCGGCTCGCCCGCGGCCAGTCTGGCCCTGATAGCGGGGTGGCCGGGGTCGGAGGACAGCAGTACGGGCGCGTCGGGTCCGATCAGGGCCGAGCGCGCCGAGGGCAGCGCCCACTGGATCCTGATCGGCATCTCCTCGGTGTACTGCACGTCGCCGCCGAGCAGTTCCACCGCTTCGACCGGCACCAGCGCAGGCCGGCGGGCATCGACCAGAATGACCGTCATCGCTGCTCTCCCCTACCTGCCGCGGTGAACGCCGTTATATCAATTTCCCCCGCGGGCCGACCGTCCAGTGCAAGCAGCAAGTCAACCACCATCTGCACCAGGTCCAGATCCCGGATTCGGGCGGCACCGATCCCGCCGCCTTCCCTGGGGATGGGCACCTGCACCGTGGCGGTCGTCGCGCGGTAATTGGCGGCCGAATAGAGCCGCTTGGGCCGCACCTGGGCCGAGTCGGGCAGGGTCAGCGGGGCGACCCGCAGCGTGGTCGCCGAGGGGGTGGCGACGTCGGTCACGCCGTAATGCCGGCACAGCAGCCGCAGTCGGGCCACCGCCACCA
>JAHBAP020000309.1 GCA_018500005.2 Mycobacterium sp.
CGCGATGAGGTTCAACAAGTCCGGCAGGGCTCCCACACGAAGGCGTAATGGCTAAATCGCTGACCTCGCCGTATGAGGCTGGCAGGACGGGGAGCGGCGGCAACTTGTAGGTTCTCAAATCCCGGTTCGTATCATGGTCTTCTGACCTGCGTCTCTTCTGTTTGTCTCATTTCGTTTCATCTGGGTTTGTCTCACTTTGCATTTCATTTCCTAACGGTAGGCCGAGGACAGACATCCGCCGGTGGTGGCGATGGTGCTCACACCTGACAATCACCACGGATCGCGAACCCATAGTCGCGGCCGCAGTTCCTTTCGGCTCAGCCGAGGTAGGAGACCGTCGGGAACGAGTAGCTGAGCAGCCCGCTGCCCATCAGGGCCAGGATCGGGGTCAGCGGCGAGGCCTGGGGCATCACCTCGCGGTTGGTCGCCCCGGGGACGTAGGGATTGAGCGCTCGCATCCGTTCGACGTTGGTCCAGATGTAGTTCTCGATCGCGGTGAGTTGTTCGGCCTCGGTGGCGGTGTCGGGGATGCCCAGGTTGTCGCGGAAGACCGCCAGCACCGCATCCTTCTGGGCGCCGGTAGTGATCCACTCGGTGACCCGCTCATCGAAGACGTCGCGCCCCACGGTGTAGACGTTGATGCCGCCACCCGGGGACACCTTCAGATAGCCCAGTTGGGCCACGATGCCGATCTGGGTTTCCTTCAGCGCGGTCTGCGGCGTGGGTACGTAGCCGGCGTCGACGGTAATGACCCCGGCGTAGGGGTTGATCAGGTAGATCGCCGACCACCGGTGGTGGCCGTCGACGATGTAGGTGCCGTCGCCGGCGGTGATGACCGGGGCGTCCCCGAACGGGGTGATGACGCCGCCGTCGAAGAATGTCGCGATGCTGGCCGGGTCCTGCAGGGTGTTCTTCAGCGTCTTCGCCAGGTCGATCTCGTTCTGCGTGGGCACCATGGTGGCCACATCCGCGCTGCCGTAGGTGATGGTGAGGGCGCCGTTGGCCAGCCCCCGATCCGGGCCGCCGGTGGTCAGCAGCGTGTACAGGGCCACGTTGCACGACGGGCTCGTCGGGCACGGGTTCTGCTCATCGACGTTGAGCAGCCGGTTGAGGGTCTTGACGAAACCGTCCTCGTCGGCGGTGTAGGCCGCGAGCAGGATCTCCTGCAGTTGCGCAGCGGCCACCATGTCGGGAAGCGCCACCTGCCCGGTCTCGATCCGCCCGACGTTGGCCGAGGTGGCCATCAGGCTGGTCGCGATCCCCGCCAGCCCGCCGTCGAGGAACCAGTTCTGCACCCCGGCGGTGACCTCGGCCTGGGTGGCCGTCTGACCGAGGACCGAGTAGATCTCCCGGACCTTGGCCTGCCGGAAGGCATCCGCGGTGACGAACTGCACCGCGGCCAGGCTGACCGGGAGCCCGGCGTTGAGCTGCTGAACGTAGGCGGCCGCGACGGCGGTGTCGATCGGGGTGCCCAGCAGGCTGCGGTAGAGGTTCGCGACATACGTCGGCGCCGAGGGTGAAATACCTGCGGTCCCGCCGCCGGCGCTGCTGGCCTGGTAGAAGGTCTGGCTGCCGGCGATGGACGCGGCGAACAGCGGTTCGGGCATCCCCCACACCAAAGCGGAGGTGTTCCAGGCGAGTTCCTGTGCGGTGGCCGGACGGTTGAGCAGTTCCAGGTAGTAGTTGGTGACCTCGGCCTGCCGGAACGCCGTCGAGCTGTACAGGCCGGCGATCACCCCGTTGACGCCGGTGAGGTTGAGGATTCCGAGGTAGTTCTGCAACTCGGTCTCGGTCGGGTCGGCGCGCAGCACCTGGTTGAACAGCCCGGTCACCACCGCGGTGGGGTTGGTCACCGCCGCCGGGCCGGTCCCGGTGAAGAGATCTTCCAGCGTCAGCCGGGTCAGGATCGGGAAGGCCCCGATCGTGGGCGCCGCGGTGGCCGGCGCACCGGGCAACCCGAAGAATGCACTCACCTGGCCGAACGGGTCGAACTGCGCGACGGCATTGGCCTGTGCGGACGGGGCGACGACCGCTGACGCCGACCGGGCCGACCCGACCGGCAGGACCGGACCCGCCGCCGCGGTCCCCAAAGGTTGCTCGGCCACAGCCACCGACGGCTGCTCCCGGATTGTCGCCTCGGACGCCGCGACCGCCGCGTTGCGACGCAGCGTTCCGGCCGCCGCGCGGGTACTGCGGTCCTGGGTGGACCGTGCGGCCACGGTTGCGCTCGCGGAGGCGGCGCGAGAAGCACCACTGACGCCGCGCGGCGAGCCCACTGCCCGACGCTCGTCGGAGCGGGCCTCCGAACGGGGCCCGCTGTGCGCTGCCGCGCTGGCCGACGACGAGTCCGTGGACTCGTCGGCAGCCGCAACCCCCGGGGCCGCGACCATCGCCGCGCCCACCCCGGCGGCAATGGCACCGATCTGCAGCCACCGCACGACCGGCAGGTTGCGACCGCGTCCGCGCCGCGCGGTGGATTGACGTGTGCTCATGAGGTCCTCTTCAGGTTGGAATCGACCGGCGGGTGGAACTGCGCGGGACTTTTGACCATCACCACGGTAGATAATCGGTGTGAATGTCGTTGTCGACGTAGCGAATCGTCGCATCGCTGCTCTGGGCACCGGACACCGGAGGCGAACTGGTTACGAGCAGGGCCTGGGTGCCCGAGCATCCGGTGTTGGTCTTGGAGCCGTCGGGGCAGGTGGTGTTCGACCACGTGACGCCGGACAAATCCGCTCCGGTCAGGGTGGCGTTGGTGAGGTTGGCGTTGGTGAGGTTGGCGTCGGCGAGGTTCGCGTTGGTCAACACCGCGCCGATGAGCGTCGAATTGCTCAGGTCACGATTGGCGAAGTTTCCGCCGGAGAGATTGGTACCGGAAAGGTTCACTCCGATGAGCGTTGTCCGGAACCAGTTCACGCCGTCAGTGGTCGCGTTCGAGAAATTCGCATTGGTCAGATTTGAATCCACCAAGGCCGCGTTCGAGAGGTTCGCCCCGGTGAGGTTCGCCCCGACGAAGCCGCAATAGTAACAATTGGTGCCGGCGAGATTGGTGCCGATCAAGCTCGCGTTGTCGAAGTTGGGGCCCAGCACCGTCGGGCTGCCGAACACTTTGCCGCTCAGGTTCGCACGGTCGAGGATCGCACCAGTGAGATTCAGATCCGAATTCGGGGAAAAAGTGGTGTTGCGTAGATCGACATCGCTGAGGTTTACCCCGGCCAGTGCGGCACCCGTGAGGTTCGTGCCCGTCAGAGTGGCGCCGGCCAAAGTCGCATTGGTCAGGCTCGCGTTGGTGAGGTTCGTGTTCGCCAGATTGGCCCCCGCCAGGTTAGCCCCGGCCATCGCAACAGAGGTGAGGTCGGTTCCAGTCAAGTCGTTGCCGGCCATGATCGCGTTCGTGAAGTTAGCGGTACTGAGTCCGCCACCGAAGCGAAAATCCTGCACGTTGACCAGCGTTGCTCCGGACATGTCCGCGTTATTGAAGGCCACGTGGAAATACCTCAGCTCACGGAACCCTTCAACCCCTCCAAAACTCACATTCCGTAGGGTCGCCCCGACCAATTTGGCACCGGTGAAGTCAGCGGGGTCAGGCCAGCCAAAACGGCTGGTTGCCGATATTAGATAGGTGCCGTCCATCATCGCGCCGCTTAAGTCGGCATTGATGAAGGTGGCGCCGCCCACGTCGGCCCGGTTCAGCACCGCGGCGTTCAAATTTGCATCGTTAAGGATTGCCGAGTGCAACTTCGCATCGGTGAGGTCCACACGCGAAAGATCCGCACTGTTCAGGTTCGCACCGTTCAGCGCTGCATTAGTCAGGGTCGCACCAGAGAGGTTCGCGCCTGTCTCTTATACACATCTCCGAGCCCACGA
>JAHBAP020000554.1 GCA_018500005.2 Mycobacterium sp.
GTCAGATGTGTATAAGAGACAGTAGCGTCGCGGAATCGTCGATGATGTCGTCCTCGACAGCCTCATAAGGTGCCGCAAGTTCGGCGGCGGCTTCCGCGGCGACCCGCTGGTCGACCGCAGGGGTTTTCAGGAGCTCGTCGATCGACTCCACCACGCCGTCCCAGCTGCGGGTGAAGATCTCTCCGACGGTGCTCCACCGCTTGCGACCGGCGCGGCCGGTGAACTGGTCCATACCGCCGGCCACCCAGCCGAGGTTCGGGTTGCCGTTGAAGAACCGGGACACCTTCGGCAGCTCGCACACCGCGGCGATCGAGGACACCACGGCCAGCGTGCCGGCCAGCGAGTCCACCGAAGCCTCGGTCGGCTTGTCGGCGAGCAGCTCCTGAGCGCCGATCAGGTCGATGTGGCGATCCTCGGCCGGCTGGAATTTATGCGCGTTGGCCTTGGCCAGTCGTTCCCAGGCCGGATGATCGGTCAGATCGTTGTCGGTGTCGGTGCGCACGAAGGCCGCCAGGTCGGCCACTGACTCGAACGCGTAGATGTCCTCGTCCTTGCCGAGGAAGCCCTCCCAGTCTTCGCCGGCTTCGCGCCAGCGGGGGGCCCACAACGTGTACAAGTCACCCGCGGTGACACCGAGTCGGATCGGTACAAGCTCTGCCGCCATGCCGGACAGCCTAACGACCTACAGTTTGTCCCCATGGATGTGCGTGTCATCGTCCACCCACTGGCCGCCGCCCGGCTAACCGCCATGCGTGACGAACGCACCGGCAATGCGGGGTTCCGCGCCGCTCTGCGCGACCTCACCCACATGCTGGTGTACGAGGCCACCCGGGACGCCCCGCGCGAGGGCGTCAGCGTGCGCACCCCGCTGTCCGACACCATCGGTACCCGGCTGGCCAACCCGCCCCTGCTGGTGCCGGTGCTGCGCGCCGGGCTGGGGATGGTCGATCAGGCCCACGCCCTGATCCCGGAGGCCCGGGTGGGATTCGTCGGGATGGCCCGCAACGAGACCAGCCACCATCCGGTGCCGTACCTGGAGTCGCTGCCCGCCGATCTGCGCACCCAGCCGGTCATGGTGCTCGATCCGATGCTGGCCACCGGGGGCTCGATGGTCTACACCCTCGAATTGCTGCAGAACCGCGGCGCGGTCGACATCACGGTGGTGTGCGTGGTGTGCGCCCCCGAAGGAGTGGCGGCTCTGGAGAAGGCGGCGCCGCAGATCCGGCTGTTCACGGCTGCCATCGACGACGGACTCAACGAGGACGCCTACATCGTGCCGGGGCTCGGGGATGCGGGGGACCGTCAGTTCGGGCCCCGTTAACCCCTTGGTGGAGAGTGAGATACTGCCGGAATGTCCCTGGCCGACACCGCGGAGTCGTGGCTGGCTGCGCACTACGACGACCTGGTCGCGTGGCGCCGCCACATCCATCGCCATCCCGAGTTGGGGCGGCAGGAATTCGCCACCACGCAGTTCGTCGCCGACCGCCTGGTCGAGGTCGGACTGAACCCGAAGGTCCTGCCCGGCGGGACCGGGCTCACCTGCGACTTCGGGCCCGACCATGCGCCACGGATCGCGTTGCGGGCCGATATGGATGCGTTACCGATGGCCGAACGCACCGGTGCGCCCTACACTTCGACGGTCCCGGGGGTGGCACACGCCTGCGGCCATGACGCGCACACCGCGATCCTGCTGGGCGCGGCCACCGCCCTGGCATCCGTCCCCGAACTGCCGATGGGCGTCCGGTTGATCTTCCAGCCCGCCGAAGAGCTGATGCCCGGCGGCGCGTTGGACGCGATCGCGGCCGGTGCCCTGGTCGGGGTGTCGCGGATATTCGCCCTGCACTGCGATCCCCGGCTGGCGGTCGGGCGGGTGGCGATCACCGCCGGGCCGATCACGTCCGCGGCCGACTCCGTCGAGATCACCCTGCATTCCGCCGGCGGCCATACTTCCCGGCCGCACCTGACCTCCGATCTGGTCTATGGGATGGGAACCGTCATCACCGGGCTGCCCGGTGTGCTGTCCCGTCGGATCGACCCGCGGCACGGCACCGTGATGGTGTGGGGCGCGGCCAACGCAGGGGTGGCGGCGAATGCCATCCCGCAGGTGGGCACCCTGGCCGGGACCGTGCGGACCGCCAGTCGGGACACCTGGCTGGAGATGGAAGCCCTTGTCCAGGAGACGGTTTCGGGATTGTTGGCCCCGTTGGGCATCGAGCACTCGCTGCAGTACCGTCGCGGGGTTCCGCCGGTCGTCAATGAGGAGCGCAGCACTCAGATCATGACCCACGCGATCGAGGCGGTGGGTCCGGATGCACTCGCCGACACTCGCCAGTCCGGTGGCGGAGAGGATTTCTCCTGGTATCTGGAGGATGTGCCCGGCGCGATGGCCCGACTCGGCGTTTGGAGTGGTGAGGGGCAGCAACTCGATCTGCATCAGCCCAACTTCGATCTCGATGAGCGTGCGTTGGCGGTCGGTGTCCGGGTGTTCGTCAACATCATCGAGCAGTCGGCGGCCTTCGAGTAAAGCTTCTGGTAACCGGCGGCGCCGACTTTGCGGTTAGTCGGCGGGGCCGGGCCCGATATTGCGGGCCGGCCTGGTGCGGATGTCATGCACATAGTCGGCCGGTGCCCCGGCGACCTCGGCAGCGTCGGACATCACGCCGAGATAGCGTGCCGATGGCAGGCCGCCCTCCCAGGCGTCCACCACGTAGAGCCAAGCCAGCACCGGATCGGTTGTGGTGTCGGAGGATTCGCGGGCGATCCGGCACCGGATCTTCTTGTGCAGACCTAGTTCGGACCCCTCCCAGCGGTCCATATTGGCCTCGTCGGCAGGGGTGACGTCGTAGAGGACGACGAAGACGCTGGCGGCGACGTCCTCGACCAGGGTGGCCAGCGCGCCCTCCCAACCGATGTCCTCTCCGGCGAAGGTCAGTCGCCAGCCGTGCAGCCA
>JAHBAP020000107.1 GCA_018500005.2 Mycobacterium sp.
CCAACGGTGCCAACGGGGCGAACGTCCCCTAACCCGCACAACGGAAACGAGACCGGCCCCCTCCTTCGGGAGGGGGCCGGTTTCGTGTCTGGAGCGGATTTCGCGGATTGCCTAGGGTTTCCACCACAACGAGGCCGCCGTCGGGGATGCGGGGCACCCGACGAGGCGTGGGACACCGAACATGAAATCGGCCCCCTCCCGAGGGAGGGGGCCGACTCACTGGCTAAGTACTCAGGACGGGGTGATCCCGCTGAGGTCGATGGCGATGAAGTCGTTGCGCCACAGACCCTCGAACAGCTCCAAACCGATGTACTCGAGTTCGGCCTGATCGGCCTGCCCGAGGACGCCGCTCTGGGCGACCCGCTCGGCGATCTCGCGAATGGTGCGCTCGCCGTCGACGTGCTGAGCGAACGCCAGGTGCGTCGGATCCAGCCGGATCCGCCAGCCCGGACGGTAGATCTCCTGTCCGCTGATCCCGCAGCGCAGCCGCAGCAGCGGCACGTAATCCAGGGCGTTGCCGGCCGAGAAGTCGATCCGGTAGCTCTCCTTCGGGCGCTCCGTACGGGTTGCCAGGAAGAAGTGGCAGGCATTGAGCGTCTTGATCCGCTCCATTACCGACCACTTCTTCTCGTCGGGAAGCTGGTTGACCGCCGCATAGAACTCGTTCTCCGGCTCGGTCAGCGTCGGGGGGTAGTACGAGGTCTTGAGGAACCAGTCCTGGAACACCAGCCCGGCCGAGTCGACCAGATCGAGGCAGTCATCGACGGTGTAGCTCCGGTCCCGGCCATGTAGGAAGGTATCCACCACCCCGGCGTCGAACTGCAGATCCGGCGCGATGTTGATGTAGCTCTTCACCGGGTGGGACGGAGCCAGCGAACTGATCGCCGCACGAACCATTTGCAGGGACTCCTCGTCCTGCTTCAGACCCATCTCCCGGAAGATCGCCTGCATCAACTCGACACCGGCCCGGCCGTAGCGCGCGTAAAGCATGATCGCCGCGACGCCGTCCGGACGCATGACGTCGGCAAGCG
The DNA here is from genome assembly GCA_018500005.2 of Mycobacterium sp. GTDB lineage: Bacteria > Actinomycetota > Actinomycetes > Mycobacteriales > Mycobacteriaceae > Mycobacterium. The sequence goes on from JAHBAP020000107.1 coordinate 1,032, forward strand.
CCTTCATGCCGACCTTCGGCTGCTCCATATGATGCAGCACCCCGGTCGACACGACCAGGTCGAAGCTCTTATCCAGTGACGGAACTTCTTCGATCGGCAGCAGGTGCAGTTCGAGGTTCTTCAGCGAGTACTTGTCCTTGAGGTACTTGCTGTGGTCCAGCGAGGGCTGGCTGACGTCGACAGCTACGACCTTGGCCGCCCTGTTGGTGTAGGCGAACACGGCAGCCTGATTGGTGCCGCAGCCGGCGATCAGGATGTCCAGATCGGGGTTCAGCGGGCGGTCCGGCCACAGGATGCGATGGGCGTGGCTCGGGTCGAACCACTGCCAACTACTGCTCAGCCAGGTTTCGAGGTTCTGAATCGGCTCCGGGTACTGCCACTTCTGATACTGCTGGGCGACCACATCGGCCCGGGGACTCTTGGTCATCTCAGTGCTCCTTGGCTATCGGGCGCTGGGGCGCGCTAGATGCGGTTCTGAAGAAGGGGGTTGGCCTTGAGGACCGGCAGCGGGAACAGAACGTCGCTCTCGGTGTCCTCGAGGCTGTCGTACAGGCCGATGGTGTAGACGCCGGACTCCTCGACGCGCATCGGAAGATATTGGGTGAACACCCGGAATTTGACCGGGGTCGGCGGGTTGTCGGACCAGTCCCAGCTGAACTCGAGGCTACCGACACGTTCACCATTGGGGGAGTTGGCGACGATGTACTTCGTCGGGTTGTAATCGGTGCCGCCCAGGGTGGTCACCGCGACCACCATCGGAACGGTGATCTGCGCCGGGAACCCGTTCACGTAGCAGCTGGTCATCGGGAAGCCCTTGATGTTCACCCCGCCGGCGTCTTCCTCGACGGCGCTCAATGACGGCGCAAACGCGACGACACGCATTTTCTCTCCTCAACCTGGACGCAACGGCACCACCTTAGTCGCTGCGGCGCGGCTGATCGACCGCAGGTCCCCCTTGGGCGCGGCCGTCGTGAGAGTTTGCTCAGACCGTCTCGCGGTTGGGCAACTTCCAGCCCGGCCGGGGGTAGTGGCAGGTGTAGCCGTTGGGGATACGCAGCAGGTAGTCCTGGTGCTCGGGTTCGGCCTCCCAGAACTCCGACGCGGGAACCACCTCGGTGACGACCTTGCCCGGCCATAGCCCGGAGGCGTCGACGTCGGCGATGGTGTCCAGCGCGACGCGCCGTTGTTCGTCGTCGACGTAAAAAACCGCCGAACGGTAGCTGGAGCCGATGTCGTTGCCCTGGCGGTTGCTCGTCGTCGGGTCGTGGATCTGGAAGAAGAACTCCAACAGCGCCCGGTAGTCGGTCTTGGCGGGGTCGTAGACGATCTCGACGGCCTCGGCGTGGCCGGGATGGTTTCGGTAGGTCGCGTTGGAGTTCTGGCCGCCGGTGTAGCCCACCCGGGTGTCGATCACGCCGGCTTGGCGGCGGATCAGGTCCTGCATGCCCCAGAAGCAGCCGCCAGCCAGGATCGCCTTCTTGCAGTCACTCATCTGTTCCTCCTTGGTGAAGAGCCTGACGTAGTCGCCGTAGCCCTGGGTTTCCAGGTCGTCACGGTGGACGAACCGCAGTGCCGCGGAGTTGATGCAGTACCGCAGACCGCCCTTGTTTCGGGGACCGTCCTTGAACACGTGCCCTAGGTGGCTGTCTGCGTGGGCGGAGCGGACTTCGGTCCGCGGGAACAGCATCGAGAAGTCGCGCTTGGTTTTGACGTTGCCTATCGGTTTGGTGAAACTGGGCCAGCCGGTACCGCTGTCGAACTTGTCGACCGAGGCGAACAGCGGTTCCCCGGACACCACATCGACGTAAATGCCCGGCTCATGGTGGTCCCAGAACTCACCGGTGAACGCCGGTTCAGTGCCGTTGCGCTGCGTCACCCGGTGCTGTTCGGGGGTGAGATGGTCCTTGTCCATACCCCTTCAGTGTGCGCGTAAAACTGGTCCGTTGTGTCCGCTCGGGTGGGGCGGTTACAGACCCGTCATCCTTCGCAGTCCACTGCGACCGCCAGCGCTGCACATACCTGTCGCATTCGATCGCCACCCAACCGGCCCAATCGATCAACCAGCGCGGCTACCGAGACGCTTTCCACCGAATCGAGGTTGGCGGCACAACGCCGGGGTACCGGATCTTCACCCGGCTCCAGCACCACTTCGCTGGGCAGGCCACGGATGGTCGTCGTGCACGGCGCCACCACAGCGCGGCGAAGCCGGGGAATTGCGGCGTCTCGCGATAGGACCACCACCGGCCGCCGGCCGACGGCGGGCATCTCGCACCACCACACCTCGCCGCGGCTGGGCAGCGGCATTATGAGGCGCCCGCCGCCCGCCGCCATGAGGAGAGGTCACCCCAGTCGTCTGAACGATCAGCTGGATGGGTTTCATAGGCTGCGTAACTCGCGTCGATCTCCGCGGCCCGGGAGCGGGCAAGCAGAGCCCGGAGAGCCGCATCCACCAGCGCTGCGTCAGTCGATTCCGAGTTCAGTTTTCGCGCCGCACCGAGTAGGTCCGCGTCCACCGTAGTGCTCAACCGTATGCGTGCCATGCCACAACTATGCCACTGGCCGACGGTCCTGCAACTACCCTCGACAAGGCCTGTGGATCATGTTCTAGTTCCTGCTGTGACCGCCTTCTCCCGCGGGGAACTCGCCGAGGCATTCGCCACCTTCGAGGCGACGGTCGACGCCGCGGCCCGCAGCCGCGACTGGGACGCCTGGGTGGCCCACTACACCGAGGACGTCGACTACATCGAGCACGCGATGGGCACCATGAAGGGCCGCGAACAGGTCCGCGACTGGATCTACCGCACCATGACGAGTTTCCCGGGAAGTCACATGACCGCGTTCCCGTCGCTATGGCACGTCATCGACTCCGAGCGTGGCCGGGTCATCTGCGAACTGGACAACCCGATGCGCGATCCGGGTGACGGCACGATCATCAGCGCCACCAACATCTCGATCGTCAGCTACGCCGGCGACGGGCTGTGGAGCCGCCAGGAGGACGTCTACAACCCGCTGCGGTTCCTGGCCGCCGGAATGAAGTGGTGCCGCAAGGCCGCCGAACTCGGGACTCTCGACGACGACGCCGCGGCGTGGATGGCCAAGAACGGAGGCGCTCGGTGAAACTCGTCATCGGCGCCAACGGCTACCTCGGCTCGCACGTCACCCGGCAGTTGGTCGAGGCGGGCCACCAGGTCCGCGCCATGGTGCGCGACGGCGCCAAGACCGTCGGCATCGACGACCTGAAGACCGACCGCATCGTCGGGGACATCTGGGACAACGACACCCTGCGCGCGGCCATGACCGGATGTGACGACGTCTATTACTGCGTCGTCGATACCCGCGCCTGGATCTCCGACCCGGCGCCGCTGTATCGCACCAACGTCGAGGGCACCCGCAACGTGCTCGACGTCGCCTGCGAGGTGCACGCGTCGACTCCGTTGCGGCGCTTCGTCTTCACCAGCAGTTACGCCACCGTCGGGCGTCGCCGCGGACATGTCGCCAGCGAAGCCGACGAGGTCTCCGATAAGGGGCTGTCGGACTACGTCCGGTCCCGGGTGATCGCCGAGCGGATGGTGCTGGAGCGTGCCCGCGCCGGCAGACTGCCCGCGGTCGCGATGTGCGTGTCCACCACCTACGGCCCCGGGGACTGGGGCCGCACCCCGCACGGGGCGATCATCGCCGGAGCGGCGTTCGGCAAGCTGCCGTTCATCCTCGATCGGATCGAACTGGAGGCGGTCGGGGTCGACGACGCCGCGGCCGCCCTGATCCTGGCCGCCGAGCACGGCCGCGTCGGCGAGCGATACCTGATCTCGGACAAGATGATCAGCAACGCCGAGGTGGTGCGGATCGCCGCCGAGGCCGCCGGGGTGCCGGCGCCGTCGCGGGTGATCCCACTACCGTTGACCTACGCATTGGCCGCCCTCGGCACGGCGAAGGCGAAACTGCGCGGCACCGATGAGCGGCTCAATCTCAACGCGCTGAGGCTGATGCGCGCCGAGGCGCCGGTGGACTGCAGCAAGGCCCGCCGCGAACTGGGCTGGCAGCCGCGGCCGGTGCAGGAGTCCATCCGCGAGGCCGCCCGGTGGTGGGTGCGGTTGCGGGCCGCCAAGCGCTGAGCCCCGCCGAGAGTGCGCTCAGATCGCGTTTGCGGGCGAAATGTCGATCTGTACGCACTCTCGATGAAGCTCCGGCCGCCGCGCCGGGCACGGCCGAACTGAGTACGGTTTCCCTATGGCCCCGGTCAACGGTTCGGTCTCGCACTGGTTCACCCAACTCCCCACCCCGCGCCCGGCGTTACCCGGCGATCGCGAGGCCGACGTCTGCATCGTCGGGGCCGGCTACACCGGACTGTGGACCGCCTACTACCTGACCCAGGCCGACCCCAGCCTGCGCATCACCATCCTGGAGGCCCGATTCGCCGGTTTCGGCGCCAGCGGACGCAACGGCGGCTGGCTGTCCGGCCTGCCGCCCGGCCACCGCGGACTGCTGGCCAAGCAGCATGGCCGCGGCAACGTGATCGCCTGGCAGCACATGCTCAACGAAGCCGTCGACGAGGTGATCGACGTCGCCGCCGAGGAACACATCGACGCCGACATCGTCAAGGGCGGCAACCTCGAGGTGGCCCGCAACCCGGCCCAGGTCGCCCGTCTGCGTGAGGAGATCGAGGAGGACCGCCGCTGGGGGGTCGACGACGTCGAGATCCTCACCGCGCAGCAAGCCTCGGCGCGCATCGCCGTCGACAACCTGATGCTCGGCGCGTTCAACCCGAACTGCGCGCGTGTCCAGCCCGCTAAGCTCGCTCGCGGACTGGCCGACGTCGTCGAACGCCGCGGCATCACCCTTTACGAGCAGACACTTGTCACCCGCATCGAACCCGGCCGCGCCGAAACCCCGCAGGGAGTCGTGCGAGCCCCGGTGATCATCCGCGCCACCGAGGGATTCACCGCCCGGATGCGCGGGCTGCGTCGGCGCTGGCTTCCGATGAACAGCGCGATGATCGCCACAGATCCTCTGCCGCAACACATTTGGGACGCCATCGGCTGGCGGGGCGGCGAAACCCTGGGTGACCTCGCGCACGGTTTCTTCTATGCCCAGCGCACCGCGGACGGGCGCATCGCCCTGGGTGGACGCGCGGTGCCCTACCGCTACGGATCGCGCATCGACCGCGACGGCGCGCTGGGCCAGGACACCATCGACTACCTCACCGGCGTCCTCAATGACGCGCTGCCGCAGACCAGTGGCGTCCCGATCGCACACGGTTGGTGCGGCGTGCTCGCCGTCCCGCGGGACTGGTCGGCCACCATTCGCCTGGACCCGGCGACCGGTCTGGGCGAGGCCGGCGGCTACGTCGGCCACGGTGTCACCGCCACCAATCTGGCCGGGCGCACTTTGGCCGACCTCATCCTCAAACGCGGCACCGAACTGACCGAACTGCCCTGGGTCGACCACCGGTCCCGGACCTGGGAACCCGAACCGCTGCGCTGGCTCGGCGTCAAGGGCCTTTACACGGCTTACAAACTGGCCGACCGGCATGAGGAGAACGGCCGCGCGCACACCTCGCCGATCGCCGCGATCGCCGACCGGATCACGCGCCGCCCCTAAGGATGTCGGTCAGTCGCACGCTGGGCTTTCCGGGGCCGGTGAGTCCCGGCCACACCCTCGCGCCGCACCGCCGCGGTCCGCACGACCCGTGCTTCCGGGTCGTCGACCAGGCGATCTGGCGCACCAGTCTGCAACGCAGCGGACCGGTGACCGCCCGGATCGTCCGCACCGCCGCCGACACCGTCGAATGCGAGGCCTGGGGCGCCGGTGCCCAGGAGTTCTGCGACGCCCTGCCCGCCCTGCTCGGCGCCGACGACGACGCCGGCGACTTCCACCCCAGCGATCCGCTCATCGCGCTGGCGCAAAGCCGCGTCCCGCATTTGCGCCTCGGGCGCACCGGTCGGGTGCTGGAGGCGATCATCCCGGCCGTCCTCGAGCAGCGCGTCCAGGGCGTCGAGGCGTTCCGGTCCTGGCGGCTGCTGGTCACCAAATTCGGCACCCCCGCTCCCGGCCCGGCACCGGAAGGTATGCGGGTGCCGCCGTCGGCCGAGGTCTGGCGGACCGTCCCGTCCTGGGAGTTCCACCGCGCCAACGTCGACCCCGGCCGCGCCCGCACCGTGCTGGCCTGCGCCCAGCGCGCCGACGCGCTGGAACGCCAGACCGACCGGGCGGCCTGGACGGCGCTGCCCGGCGTCGGGGTGGGGACCGCCGCCGAGAACGCCCAGCGCGCCCTCGGGGACGCTGACGCGCTGTCCGTCGGCGACTACCACCTCGCGACGATGATCGGCTGGACGCTGCTGGGCAGGCCCATCGACGACGACGCCATGGTGGAACTGCTCGAACCGCTGCGCCCGCACCGGTACCGCGCGGTACGACTGCTGGAGGTCAGCCGGCTGGCCTACCTGCCGCGCCGCGGCCCCCGGCTGCCGGTGCAGCGGATCAGCGGACTGTGAACGGGTGGCGCTACTTGTCCTCGACGAACTTGGCGCCCGCGTCGTAGGCGGCATCGCGCACCGGGCGGGTGGCCAGTTCCTCCGGGCGGGGGAACAGGATCGGGTAGAGCACACCGGCCAGAGCGGCACCGGCCAGTGGCGCCAGCCAGAACAACCACAACTGGGCGGGAGCGCCCGCGCCGTTGAAGAACGCGACGCCGGTGGAGCGGGCCGGGTTCACCGAGGTGTTGGAGATCGGGATCGAGATCAGGTGGATCAGGGTCAGGCACAGGCCGATCGCCAGTCCGGCGAAGCCCTTGGGGGCGCGGTTGTCGGTGGAGCCCAGGATCACCATCAGGAAGATGAAGGTGAGCAGCACCTCGGCGATCAGCACCGCACCCATCGAGTACAGGAACGGCGAGTGGTCCCCGTAGCCGTTGGCCGCCATGTGCCCGACGGCGTTCCACTTCGGCCGGCCCTTGGCGATCGTGAACAGCAGGCCACCGGCGACCAGACCGCCGAGCACCTGGGACAGCCAGTAGCCGGGCACCGCGGCCCATTCGACGCGCTTGGCCAGCGCCGCACCGAGGGTGACGGCCGGGTTGAAGTGGCCGCCGGAGATGGTGCCAAACGCGTAGACCCCGGTCAGCACGGTCAGACCGAAGGCCAGGGATACGCCGAGGAATCCGATGCCGACAGACCCGTCGCCGGCCGGGTTGGCGGCGTAGATCGCCGCCCCGCAGCCGCCGAAGACGAGCCAGAACGTGCCGATGAACTCCGCGGTGAGGCGGTGCGCCATCGTGGGAGCTTGCATGAGGGGACTCCTAACGAAGGTCGAAGCGTGCGATGTGTCGGAAAGCGTCGCATCTGCGGTGGCTTAGCGGTACGGAGTTTGCGAAATCTGCACCCGACCGACGAGCCTCAGCGTTGTGTATCTTAGTGTGTATGGCGCGTCTGAATGTGTATGTGCCCGATGATCTGGCTGAAAAGGCTCGCGCCCGGGGTCTGAACGTCTCTGCTCTCACCCAGGCGGCCATCGCGTCCGAACTCGAGGCCGTCGCTACCGCGGAGTGGCTCGCGGAGTTGCCCGCAATCGGCGCATCCGTATCCCATGAAGCCGCCATGGCGGCCCTTGAATCCGCGCGCGACGAGCTCGGAGCGTGACCGAACGAGTCGTCGTCGACGCCAGCGTCTTCGTCGACCTTCTCGCCGAGACGGATCGGGCGCCGGCGGCCCGAGCTGCCCTGGTGGGAACCGTTCTGCACGTGCCCGCCCACTTCGACGCCGAGGTGCTCTCCGCGCTGGGGCGGCTGCAGCGCGCCGGTCTGCTCACCGTCGGGCAGGTGGACGAAGCACTGGGCCGGTTGGTCCGCGCTCCGGTTACCCGCCACGATCTGAGGACATTGGTGGCAGGTGCTTGGGCGCGCCGGGCAGTCTTCCAGTTGGCTGACGCTCTCTACGTCGAACTTACGGCCCAGACCGGCTACCCGCTGTTGTCCACAGACGAAAGGTTGGTCCGCCGCTGGCCCACCGCCCGGGGTATTTCGACCTAATTATTTAGGCAACCCTAAGTTGGCATTTCGCCGCAGCGTGCATATCGTTTTGGGATCTGTCGACGGCTACCGGTGGACACCGGCGTGGACAAACAATTCAGGACCGCCGTTCACCGACGCACGGAGGATCCCCGACGGGGCGCGGCGCGTCATCCCTGGAACATGGGTCGATTCGCCGCGCAACAGGTGAAGGGTCAGGTGCGTATGCCCACCAGTGTCGGGCTTTACAACCCCGCTTACGAGCATGACGCGTGCGGTGTCGCGATGGTCGTCGACATGCACGGCCGGCGCAGTCGCGAGATCGTCGATCACGCGATCACCGCCCTGGTGAACCTCGAGCACCGCGGTGCGGCCGGGGCCGAACCCAACAGTGGCGACGGCGCCGGGATCATGATTCAGGTCCCGGACAAGTTCCTGCGTGCCGTCTGCGAGTTCGACCTGCCCGAGGAAGGTTCCTATGCCACCGGCATCGCCTTCCTGCCGCAGTCCGCACGCGATGCGGTGCTGGCCGCCGAGGGCCTGGAGAAGATCGTCGAAGCCGAAGGGCTGACCGTGCTGGGCTGGCGCGAGGTGCCGGTCGACGACACCTCGCTGGGCGCACTGGCCCGTGACGCCATGCCGACCTTCAAGCAGGTGTTTATTGGCGGTGCCTCCGGCATGGAACTGGAGCGCCGGGCCTTCATCATCCGCAAGCGGGCCGAGCACGAACTCGGCACCAAGGGTCCCGGCCAGGACGGCCCGGGACGCGAAACCGTCTATTTCCCAAGCCTTTCCGGCAAGACCCTGATCTACAAGGGCATGCTGACCACCCCGCAGCTCAAGGCGTTCTACCTCGACCTGCAGGACGAGCGGATGGAAAGCGCGCTGGGCATCGTGCACTCGCGGTTCTCCACCAACACCTTCCCGTCGTGGCCGCTGGCCCACCCGTTCCGGCGGATCGCCCACAACGGCGAGATCAACACCGTCACCGGCAACGAGAACTGGATGCGGGCGCGCGAGGCGCTCATCAAGACCGACGTCTTCGGCACCGACATCAAGAAGGCGTTCCCGGTCTGCACCCCGGGCGCCTCCGACAGCGCGCGCTTCGACGAGGTGCTCGAACTGCTGCACCTCGGCGGGCGCAGCCTGCCGCACGCGGTGCTGATGATGATCCCGGAGGCCTGGGAGCGCAACGAGGAGATGGACCCCGCCCGCCGGGCCTTCTACTCCTACCACGCCTCGCTGACCGAACCGTGGGACGGACCGGCCTCGGTGTGCTTCTCCGACGGCACCGTCGTCGG
>JAHBAP020000082.1 GCA_018500005.2 Mycobacterium sp.
GGTCGCGCCACCGGCGGCCACCCCCGCCGGCGGATGGCCGATCTGGTCGTCGCGGCCACCGGAGTTGCCGCTGACACGCCGCTGTACCCCCGCAATGCCGATGACTTTCGCGGCCTTGAGAAGATCCTGACAGTCATCGGCATTGCGGGTGTACAGCGGCGTGTCAGCGGCAACTGCGGTGGCCGCGATGAGCAGATCGGCCATCCGCCGGCGGGGTTGGCGTCCGGTGGCGAGAACGGCGGCGTAGATCCGCCCGAACGCCCTCGCGCAGTCGCCGTCGAACGGTGTGGGTTCCACCCACGATTCGAGCTGCTGCAGTCGGTCCTGTCGTCGCGCACGTTCGTCGTGGTCGTCGGTCGCATGGGGTCCCGCGGACAGCTCGGCCATCGTGACCGCGCTGATGGATGCCTCCTCGGGCAGCAGCTCTGGAGGAATGACGTCGAGGTCGATCACCACCGAGGTGTCGAGCAGTCCGGATTTCGTGTCAGCCACGGGGGGTGATGTCTTGGTCGACGTAACGGTCGAGGTCTTCGCGCAGCCGTCGAATATCGATGTGTGGGGCGCCGCGGAACGCCGCGGCCAGCGCCGGGCCGTTCACGATGCGACGACGGCGCAGGGGCACCAGCTCCCCGACCGGCACGCCGTTGCGCGTGACGATGAATGCCTCGCCCTGATCGAGTCGGCGCATGATCTCGCCGCTGTTGTTCCGCAACTCGCGCTGGCTGATCTCACTGCTCACCCCCGCGACTGTAGCACCGATGCGACACCCGAATGCCGCCGTCATCGCGGCCCCCTGTGAGCCATCCAGCTCCGATGTTTGATCGCCGCCTTGCGCGCCTGCCTGGCCAGGCCGCGAACGGGAAGGTGTCGGCCAAGAACGTCGAGCATGGAAGCCATCTCAGGTGCGGGATGCCGCCAGAAGAACTCGAGCATCGAGCAGTTGCCGCATGTGCGGTTCGGCCACGTCGGCATCGAACATTCCCAGCAGTCGCAGTCCGATCAGGCGCGTCCGGGCGTCTGGGGAGTTGGTGATCAGCCCGGCCACGATCGCGGCTCGTTCAGCTGCCGCCAGCGTCGGCTTCCACGCAGCGAGCATGGCCGAATGGTGTTGTTCCGGTGCGGTATCCATCGCCGCAATCAGGTCGGGCAAGTCTGCGTCGGTGAGATCCTTCGCTGTGCGCAGCGCCAGCCCGGCGGCGGGCAGATAATCCGGTAGGACATGCCGGCCGAAGGCCGTCATGATGACGGTGCCGCCGGTCCAGAACCGTTGCCTCCACGTGGTGAGCGCCTGCTGCCGGCCGGACCACTCGAGGACCCCGGCCATGTCCAGCATCTCCACGATTCGGCTGATGTCCTTCGGGAGGGACTCGGACGACAGGTAGTAGTCGGCTTCAACGCCGCGGAACTGGCTGCCCGCGACGTCCTTGTTCAGCTGCACGATGTCGCTGAAGTCGGCCCGGGCGCCTGGGCGCCAGTCCGCGAACTTCTCGATCAACTCATCCGACACGTCACCAGTGTTGCCTAGCGGGCCGCCAGGTCAAGCCATCCGCCCTAGTGCTGGTCATCAATCGAGATGCCCGCACCATCCGCAGTGCCGCACAGTCTGATGAGCGTGTGGAGGTCACCGTCGAACTTGTTGACATCGCAGTTGTGTTGTCGTCCCACGACTGCGTCGGAGGCGAACTGAAGGATGCGCGGCTTGCGGCCGGACATGGCCGCCCAGCCCTGCGAACGGTCGGTCACGCCCCGGTATTGATCGGTGAACGGTCGGGGTGCGCCGGACCCGGTGTAATCGCTGTTCCAGAGGTCATAGCCGGCGCCGAGTTCATCTCCGTACAGCCACCTGGGGGCGTACACGATCACGTAGCCGGTGTGCCGTTCGCGCGCCATGCGGTCATTGACGGCGTCGACCGCTCGGCGGATCTCGCCGGGAGTGGGCGGGCGGGGCAGACCCTGTTGTTCGGCGTCGATCTGCCAGATCCACGGCCCCTCGTGCCACCACGGTGTGCGCTCCGCGACGCAGTCCATCCAGAAATTCATCTGTGCCTCAATGCCGTTCGGCGGATCCGGCCACAGATAGTGATAGGAGCCGAGGACCGGGATCCCGGCTCTGCGAGCTCGCTGCATTGCCTTCTTGTAGAACCGGTCCTCCCAGTCGCCGCCCTCGGTGGCCTTATGCGTGAAGAAGGAGATGCCGGCCTCGCGCGCGCTGGCCAGATCCATCGGCCCGCGGCCCCAGTCGTGATTCGATGCGTCCCATCCCCACACCGTCGCCGTGTTCGGAACAGGGACCGGGCGTGGTCGTCTCAGCACCGATCGGCGCTCATCTCGCGGCCCCTCATCGGCATTCCGTCGATCACCGCATAGATCGTCGCAAGATTCGGGACGGTGTTGACGCGCCACTTCTCGCCGCCGTCCTTGCCGATCAACACCACGCTGAATCCGTTTGCGTCGATCCCGAACTCTGACTGCAACCGTTGGGCCTGGGTCGTGCCGACCGCCTGGCCGTCAAGGGTGCTGGTGCCCTCGGTGACGATCCGGCCGAGCACCATGTCGCGATCGGCGAAGTCGCATCGGCTGGCCTCGATTCGGCGCATCGTATCCACGAACCGCGGATCACTGTCGGTGGGCGCGAAAACCAGCAGTGGGCGGCTCTGCCACAGATAGTCACTCAGTTCGGCGGCCACGGCCCGAGCCGGCATGAGCGCAGCGCTGGAGGCCAGAAAGATCACTGCGAGTGCGATCCGTACCAATCGGCGGGGAAGATGATGCCTGACCATGGTGATACCTGACTTTAGCGCGACCTGTAAGGCGGTATGGCTTCGATGACCGATGGCTCCGTCCCGGGCGAGAGCCGCTACGACGACCGCTACGAGGGTTTCCCCGACGGCTTCTTCAGCCGGCGCGACGAGAGCGACGACGCGCACTTCTACCGCGAACCGCGTGCCCTCTACCACCTAGACGAGGGCGCCATCACCGCCGTGCGCGACCTCTACGACGAACTCGGCCTGTGCGGGGAGGTGCTCGACCTGTGCAGCTCCTGGGTGTCGCACCTGGCCCGGACCCCGAAACGGCTGGTCGTGCTCGGCATGAACGCCGTCGAGCTCGAGGGGAACGAGCAGGCCCACGAACGGGTCGTCCACGACCTCAACCACGAGCCCGCCCTGCCGTTCGCCGACGCCTGCTTCGACGGGGCGATGTGCACGGTGTCGGTCGACTACCTGATCCGGCCCCTGGAGGTGTTCGACGAGGTGGCCCGGGTGCTGCGGCCCGGCGCGCCGTTCGTGTGCACGTTCTCCAACCGGTGCTTCCCGACCAAGGTGATCCGGGGCTGGCTGGCCACCGACGATGAGTTCCATGTACGGCTGGTCGCCGAGTACTTCCGCCGCTCGACCGGCTGGGACCAACCCCACGCCGAACAGCGCCCGACGCCCGGTGACCCGCTCTTTGCCGTGTGGGCCTATCGCTCCCGAATGCCGTGAGGGGTGGCATCAGTGTCACGTGGCGTCGGCGGTACTGCCGGCGGATTCACGTCAGGCGACGTCAAACCGGTTGCGCATCGAGAGCCCGCCGAAGACCGGCGGCGGCCCGGCCGCCGATCCAGCCGAACATCAGCCGCAGACCCAGATCGCCCACACGCAGCACGCCGTTCAAGCGCAGATCCGCGTCGTAGGTCAGGACCGACCCCGTCCCGTCCGGCTCGACGGTGATCCGGTCGACCGACGTGAACACGCTGCTGCGGGCTACCACGAGGAGGTTTCGGGGGGCGTCGTGTTCCTCGGTGACGTAGCGCAATGTCAGGTCTCGGCCGATTCCGGCGACGGTGACGTCGAAGACGTTGCCCGGGCCGCCGCCCGAACCCTCCACCTGCGAAACAGCCTTCACACCGGGATCCCACTCGGCGAAGTTGCGCAGATCGGCCATGTAGGCGAACACCTCCTTCGGAGGCTTCGCGGTCCTCAGCGTTGTCTCGTAGCGCGCCATCTCAAACCCCTTTCGGCGATTCGAGTATGCGCCGTAACGGATCAGGTCGGGTGCGGGCGGCGACTCCGGCTGGCGAGAGCGGGGCCTATGACCACTCCGCGAGCACACGCATCTTGCCTGCCTTCACCGCCGCGTCCCGCCGCAGCTTCTTGAGCTGCGGGGCGAATGCGTTGCGTTCGTTGTCCTGAATGTTCAGCGGCAGATCCAGCGCGTTGAGCAGCTTGGCTTCGAGGTGCCACGGTTCGGGATGCAGGACCCATGACACCGATACATTGTCGGCCATCCACTGGGTCAGGACGGCTTCGCCGCCGGCGAAGGTTTGTCGCTTGCCCGAACCGATCCGGCGCAGCGTAAGGCCCAGTTGAGCACCGAGCAGGACCCCCAGCGACTTGCGGAGCGTGGAGCCGTCCGCGCTCGCATTGCCTGCGCCGAAGTGATAGCGGATGCGCTTGCGCAGGTCCTGGGGGACCTGAGGCTTGCCGTCCGCCCGCGGCGGGCCGGGGCTGACTCCGACGTAGAGCAGCGTCAGTCCGTCCCGCTGTTCGCAGCCGGAGACATCGATCTCGCCAGGGATGTCACGAAACCACCAGCCGTGGGCCCCGGCTTCAGCGGGTACAGGGGACGGCTCGGCGAAGACCTCATCGCGCGAATACCGCTGAGCGGCAGTGAAATTTGCCACGGCGGTCGCGCTTCGCTTCACAGACATCGACTCCGCCATGCAGCCCAGCGTAATCGTCGTCGGCTGAATGGTGGGCTTCGAGTCCCAGGCGGCGATGCGTGACGCGGCAGGGGAGACCTTCCCGGTGCTGGACGACCGGTAACGGTCCGTCACAGCTCGGGAGCCCACAAGAGAATTGCCCACCTCACAGCGACAACTGAGGCGGCGCAAGTTATTTGCCCGGCCGCTTTCAGGCCGTTGTCGCTACGAGGTGGGCAATTCTTTCTATGCCTCTCCTCGGCTGCAGCCGATTGCTTCGCAATCCGTTCACCTCTCTGGCGGCGGCGGGCCAACCCGGATCTGTCGGCCCGCGGCGGTACGCTGCGGCGCGTTGCAGTGACATCCAGGGGGAGCCATGAACGCCGGCCGGCAAACCATCGAGTGGCTCTACTCCACCCAGCTTCAGATCGACGACGACTGGGCTGTGCGCCGACCGGACGGCTTCGCCTGGTGGGCCTGCCAGAGCGCGCAGACCATCGAGATCATCGGCGAGCAGGAAGGTCCTGACGGGCAGACCGGCTACCTCATCAGGGTCCGGACCGACATGGTCGACGACCTCGATCTCACCGATCGGGCTGCCGACGATATCTGCACCGGTCCGATGCAGACCGCCGCGTTGGCCGGCCCGGTGTACGACGCCGCAACCCGGCGGCTGAGCCTGTGCTCGCTGACCCTGGTGCATGACGAGAACGCCCAGTGGATGCGGATTCTGCTCAGCGCGGCCGCGGCGATACAACTGACCGAGGCCATGCTGCTAGGCCCCGGTCTGGCCGAGCAATTGGGTGGTGCGCCCGCGGTCAGTGCGCATCCGGACAGCGGGCTTCGCGAGGTACCAGATGAGATCGCGTTGTCGGCGCGCGTCTTCGCCGAGGACGGCCAGGCGCCGTGCCGTTGGACTGCCGAGGACTTCGATGAGGCGGTGCAGCTCTACATGATGCAGCCGCCCTCGCTGGGGGCCAGTAGCGGCGGCAACGGCCTCACAGTGGAATTCCCCTACGGCGGCGGCTCGTCACTGTGCCAGATGGGCTGTGAGGATCCGCACCCGCTCTACGGCAGCGGACTGTTTATCCTGCAACGCTTTCCGTTCTCCGCCGGGTCGAAGGTCAACGGCGCCCGGTTGGCGTTGGCGCTCAACGCCGACGACCTGTCGATCCATCCCGCCGGGTACGGGTTCGGCAGCTACACCTACCGCGATGACATGGTCTGTTTCAGCGCGTTCATCCCGCACGCGCTGAAAGGTCATGTGACGCTGGCCAATCTGTACTATTCGTGCGCCGCGCGGGCCCGCTTGGTTGCCGACCGGTTGGTGGGCCGCCCGTGACGCGCGCGGCCACCCCGGCGATCGCCGCCCTGATCGCCGCGAAGGTTCCCCACGAGCTACTGACCTACCACCACGACCCGCGGGCGCAGTCCTACGGCGAGGAAGCGGTCGCGGCCCTGGCCGGCGATCACGATGTGGTGGCCGAACAGATCTTCAAGACGCTGATCGTCACCGGGCCGTCCGGGCTGGCAGTCGCGGTGTTGCCGGTGCCGTACAAGCTCTCGCTCAAGGCTGCTGCGGCGGCGCTGGGTTGGCCCAAGGCGGCGATGGCCGAACGCGCTGCCGCGGAGCGCTCGACCGGCTACGTGCTCGGTGGTGTCTCTCCGTTGGGGCAGCGCCGACGGTTGCCGACGGTCCTCGACTCCTCTGCGCTGGAGTTCGACCGGGTGCTCTGCAGTGCGGGGAAGCGGGGTTGTGACGTCGCACTGGACCCGCGGGACCTGGCCCGGCTGACCGGCGCCGTCGTCGCCGACATCCGGGCCCTCTGAACAGGCTTTTCGAGATCCCGGCAATCCGGCCGCACGATGGCTCCGAATAGATCGTGACGGCCGTTCACCGGGACGGCACCTGACACACATCCGGCCGCGATGACCATGTCGCCGGCGGGGGAGGGATGAACACCATGGTTTCGATGAAATGGATCGGGCCGGCCGCCGTCGTGGGTGGCTTGGGCACTGCGTTGTTGTGCGGCGCCGGGCTGGCCAGCGCGGACACCGGGGCCGACTCCGGACCGGGGCAGCGGGTTTCGCAGGCCAGCGCATCGGCACCCGGTCCCGAGAAGCCTGCCCGCACGGCCCGAAACGGCACCGCGAGCCCGCGTCCGGCCGCGGCCCAGGTGCGCGGTTCCCAGTCGCAACCGACTCTGGCTTCTCGGGCAGCGCTGCCCGCACCCCGCAGCCGAGTCTCGGCGGGGAC
>JAHBAP020000569.1 GCA_018500005.2 Mycobacterium sp.
ATGCAGGGCTGCCTGGAGAGCACCAGTGGCTTGATCATGGGCTCGGACGCCAAGACTGCAATGGTCGCCGAGCGCACCACCGGTGCGGTCAAGAAGGTTTCGGTGAGCGCCGAGCCGACCGTCAAGACCGTCATCCCGGTGGACGGCAGTGGCGACGGCGGGCTGATGGACATCGTGCTGTCACCGACCTACTCCCAGGACCGACTGATGTACGCCTACATCAGCACCCCGACCGACAACCGGGTGGTCCGCATCGCTGACGGCGACGTCCCCAAGGACATCCTCACCGGAATCCCCAAGGGCGCGACCGGCAACACCGGGTCGCTGATCTTCACCAGCCCGACGACGCTCGTGGTCCAGACCGGCGACGCCGGCGACCCGGGGGCCGCCAACGATCCGAAGTCCCTGGCGGGCAAGGTCATTCGCATCGAGCAGCCCACCACAGTGGGGCAGGCCCCCCCGACCACCGCGCTGAGCGGCATGGGCGCGGGCGGCGGGATGTGTCTGGACCCGGCCGATAAGGCGCTCTACGTCACCGATCGCACTCCGGCAGGTGATCGGTTGCAGCGCATCGGATCCGACGGCAAGGCCACCACGGTGTGGACCTGGCCGAACCGGCCCGGGGTTGCCGGTTGCGTGGCCCTGGACGGCACGGTGCTGGTCAACCTGGTCAACACCAAGCAGACCGTCGCGGTGCGCCTGGCGCAGGCGACCGGCGCGGTCACCGGTGATCCGGAAGTCGTCCGCCAGGACACCCACGGCCACGCCTGGGCCCTGGACGTCGGGCCGGACGGCAACATCTGGGGCGCGACGGTGAACCGAACGGCCGGTGATGCCGAGAAACTGGACGACGTGGTCTTCCCACTGTTCCCGCAGGGTGGGGGCTTCCCGCGGTCGAACGCCGACGTCACCTAATACCGCCGGAACAGGACCGCCGAAGCTACTGGAACGGCCCGGCGTGGTAGCGGGTCACGTAGTAGACGACGGTGGTGGCGATCACCACCGCGTACAGCAGCAGCGAGGTGATTCCGACCTTGCGGTCCAGGGAAATCAGCAGCGCCTCGGTGGATTCCTGGGTGGTGCGCCGGCTGGCGAATACCGCGTAGCCCATGGCGATCAGGATGTAGGCCATCGACAGGATGTAGATGACGTCCACCATCATCAGGTAGTCGACGGAGGGAAGGTCGGAATCGGTCGACCACTGCAGAGCAACCATCGTCAGCATGGCCGTGATGCCGATCCCGGTGCGGGAGTCCTCGAGGCGGGCTGGCAGCAGGTAGATCAACGACGTGATCAGGATGACGATGAGGATCGGCAGCATGATCTTCACCAGATACGGCAGCGCGTCCCGGGCAACCGGAACATCGACGATGATCCGGGAGTAGGTGGCGTTTTCCGGGCTTCGAAGGTCGCCGAATCCGGTCGGGTACCGGTGTTCGGTCACTGACAGCGTGGGGGTGCCGATCCGGAAACCGGGGATCGTCACCTGGTCGCTGATGGCGACCGGACCCTTGTCGGGAACGAACTGTAGCTCGCGGTTGTCCTGGTTGACGTCCTCGAGAATCACGGTCAGTTGCTGGGTGTCGAAAGGAAAACGGTGCAGGTCCATGTTCCTGCTGAACACGCCCTGGTAGCGGAACCCCTGATATTTCGACCCGTCCGGCATGTCGATAGGCGCATCGGGAAAGGGCCTGCCCGTCACCCCACCGACCGAGGACGACGTGGTGTTCTCCATGGCGTTGGAGTTCATCACCTCGATCGAGTCGGTCGGGTCGACCGTCGGGCTCTTCCAGCGGAACCACATGTAGAAGTCGATGGTGTAGCTGCCCCGTTCGGTGTCGAGCTCCTGGATGTCGTTGATGTAGGCACCGACGACGACCTTTTCCGGGCCGGTTGCGGCGTTCGCCGGCGCGGGCAGCGCAAGCACCGGCCCCAGCGCGATGGCGAGAACCAACAGGGCGTGGGTGATGTTGGCGACCCAACGTCGCATGACCATGGTGCACACCGTACCGATCACCGCTCCGGCGGCACCTGAACTACATCGCTTCGATCCACCGGATCCGTTCCAGCCGGATGCCCAGCAGGGTCAACGCCTCCGGCCGTGCCGGCGGAGTACCCGGGCAGAAGTGCATACCCTTGCCGAAACTCAAGCGGCCCTTACCGATAGGGCGCGTCATGGCGCGGCCCGCGCGACGAGCACCAGGCCGGGGTCGAACGTCGCTCGCGCTGCCACCGACGCGGCGGCGGCCAACACCACCAGCGCGGCGGCGTCGTCATAGCCTTTGGGGAACACGATCTCGGCGCTGTCGGGACCGTCACGATGCGCCATCAGCCAGTCGTAGAGCAGCCAGTCCAGCGCGCAGGTCGCCGCCATCGGATCCGCTTCAGGCAATCCCGCGGCCTCCACCACGGTCTGCAGGGCCTCTCGGTGCTCCTTGCGCGCGCCTTCCTTGTTGGCGCCGGAACTGTCGAACATCAGCATCGACAGGGTCAACGGAAATCGTTGTCCCGCTTCGGTTCGCACCACCCACCGACCGCCTCGCCACGGCTGATCCGGA
>JAHBAP020000519.1 GCA_018500005.2 Mycobacterium sp.
GGACTATCGCTACTTCCCCGAGCCGGATCTGCCGCCGCTGCGCCTGACCGACGAGTGGATCGCGGACCGGCAGGGCGAGCTGCCCGAGCTGCCCGACGCGGGAGCGGGAGTAGTCGCGCTGTTCTCGGCAGGCAACGGCGTTCCAGAGCTACCACTCGCAGCGGGCAGCGAGGTGCCGCTGCTGCCCGTGGCCGCAGGGGCCGGAGCGGTAACGGCCGCCGGAGGCTTAGGTGTAGCCGCGGGCATCGCGCCTGTCACGGGCGCAGACGAATACGGGGGAGGGGAGTAGTTGGTGGAGGGCCCACTCGCTGCCGGTGGTGGCTGCACCCACATCGCGGCGTCATGACCATTGGAGCTGTAGACAACGCTGTTCGGGGCCTGGCCTACGACGTCGAAATACAACTTGCCCGTGGTGCTGCCGCCCGCGGGAAGGGCAGAGGGGTTCACCCCGTTGGCCGTGGGAACCGGCCACAACACCGGGTAGTTGTCGGCGTCGGCTCGCGCGGCGAACCCGGGCACCACCGGGATGCCCCCGCCGACCGGAGCCGCGGTGGCCGTCGCCTCCCACAACGTCCCCGCCGCCTGGAACGGGATCGAATCTGCACTGGGCTGCAGACCGGTGACCGTCCACATCTGGCCGCCTCCGACATCGGCCTGCGCACCGAGGGTGGTCTGAGTGCCGTCGTCGGCCACAGCGGCCGGGGCCCAGACGCACGCCCCAACGGCACCGAACGCGAACAAACCGAGTCGCAATGCAGTCGACGTCTTCATCGTTGAGCGAACCTTCCATGACGGGCCTCAACCGGCAGTTCCAGCGGCAGGGGAGTTCGCCCGACGGCCCCCCAGCACGAGCATGAAGCTACCAGTTGACGCCCCGGCTAACGGCCAATAAGCGGTGGCAGGTCGTAATTTCGAGTGATGAGTGGATCCGCGGCAATGACCGGATCGAGCGGGTGCTCGCCGATCCGGAGCAGCGAATCCGCGTTGAGGAGATCGTGGCGCTGATGCGGGTCGAGGACGAGGCCGAGGCGGGGTCAGAGTAGCGGTTTGGTCTCCTACCTGTCGTTGCCGCTTACGATCCCTCCCATGCACCGGGGACCCCGCAGGTGAGCCGTCGCTCCGGCCTGCCGTGGGCGCCGACGTCGCTGCCGACGCTGCGCCGGCAGTGGTGCGACGTCCTCGCCGAGGGCATTGAGCGGCTGCGCGGGCAGACCGGCGATGAGGAGCTCGCCGCCCACGCCGAGGCGGACGTGGCCGACCTGGACAAGTCGCAGCTCTATTGGGTGAGCCGAGACATGACCGATCTGGCGACGTCGGCGGCGGAGAGCCTGCCGGAGTGGTCGCCGGCCGCGGCGATCCCCGAACCGTTCGGGCTGCTGGCGTGGGCCAAGCCCGCCGGGGTGTTCGACTGGCCGGTCCCCGGTGCCGCCGAGCGGATTCCGATGCCGGTGGACGCGCTCTGCTGGGGCATTCGCGACGGGGGAGTGGCGGTCAGCTGCGCCTTCCGCACCGACCGCATCGCCGACAAGCTCAACCCCGGGCTGGCGCGGCTGCCGCCGCTGTCGCACCCGGTCGGGGTGTGGGACCTTGAGGAGCCCGTCGTCCACCGCCTCGAGGGCGGAAAGGTGGCGCCGCTGGCGGTGTTGGGATCGGCCTGGCTGCTGATGGGGCAGCGGCGCATCGTCGAGACCCGCACCATCGGCGGGGCCGGCGGTGGCGAAACCGCTGGGGCGCTGCGGGATTCACCGGCGGTCAGCCTCATCGAGCTGCGCCGCCCCGACCGTGACGGGCGCGACGGCGGCGGCGAGGGCGGGCAGCGGCGGCGCTCCGACAAACGCTGGTGGGTGAGCGGGCACTGGCGCGATGCCCGCGTGGGACCAAAGCGTGCATTGCGCCGCCCGGTGTGGATCAGCCCCTACGTGAAGGGCGATTCTGAAGCTGAACTGTCAGAAAGAGTGACGGTGTGGCGGAGGTGAGATGCGTTGCGGTGGAGCGTCTTGCTGCCGTCGTCGTCTCATCGAAGGTTCGTTGGTAAGTACCGCCTGAGCGGCATCTAGATGGCGTTCCTGGTGACGTTCGTCGCGGCGATGTTGATGGTTTCGCTGAACCATTTCCGGCCTTCTACGGTCACTGACATTTCATCGGCGTGAATGCCTCAGGCAACACCTGTATGTCGACGTATCTCTCATCCGCATCACGGAGACAGAACGTCGCCCAAGGTTGCCCGGTGGGCGTGGATCTCATCTTCAGGAGGATCACATCGCCGGAGATACCTACCGTCGAGCCGTCGGGCAGGGACAGCATCGACTCGACCGGTACGAAGACGGCCCCAGTCGCGGCGGCCGCTTCGCGCATCGTCAGGTCGCGTTGATGTAAAACCCAGGCGAGGAGAAACACCGGATCGAGTCCCAATTCGTGAGCGACGTATCCGCATGCCATTTTGGTCGAGGGCATCGACGGGATGCAGTCGTGAACCCGTGCGACGCCTTGATCGGCCGAAACCGGCCAATCGGCTGGCCATTGCAGCGAACCTCGCACGCGTACCGAGCCGTCTCGCAGTTCGACAAAGGGTTCCATCAGGTCACTTTCGTTGGTCCGTGTTGCGGGACTACTCGGTCAGGGTTCGTGCTCCCAACCTGTTCTATTGAGTTGACGAGCAAGGCCGGCCCCGACGTTGGCCACGTTGTGGAGCCGCGCGAGTGAGTCCGACGGCCAGTGTCTGAGCGGCGGTAAGGTCAAGATGAAGTTGAGTATCGTGTCGCGCACCTCGCGATCAGGTGTGCGCTCGGCAATGGCAGCCAGTAACGCCTGGAGAGCCGCGTCGCCGGGGGTCGACAACATCGTCGGGATTCACAGGCGGCACCGTAGCCGTCGGCACCGACAGGTCTCTTGCGTGCATGCTCGCTCCCGCTCTCATGCGCTGGGTTTCGGCTGGGTCCGGCAATGGCGTCAGCGCCGGGGTTGGGCGAAGGGCTCATCAGGCCGGAGGGTCGACGGCATTCATGGCGGCCGTTCGTTGTCGGTCCCGTGCCCTAGATTGCCGAATTCAAACGCAGCGTGTGGTTTCACGGACGGGGGTCTGACGTGTGGCAGATGTATACCGACGATGCGCGCCGGGTGAGGTCGGTTGCGCCGAGGCACGCCAAGCGGCTGCACCGCGACGCCGTCGGCATCGAGCATCTGTTACTCGCCCTCATCGAGTACGGCCGCGGTCCCGTTGAAGAGGCTTTCTTCGCCATCGGCATCACGCCCGGCGAGGTCGCGGCTCAGCTCGAATCGCGAGGAGAGAACGCCTGGGACCCTACGGCCGGCGCAGAACCGATCGAGCTTCCCTACACGCCCGGCGCAAGTCACGCATTGGGACTGATCTTGGACGAGAAGCGTCGCCTCGGCCATGACTACATCGGTTCTGAGCACATACTTCTGGCGGTGCTCCGACAGCTCGATAATGCGTGGGCCGAACCGGAACCGGCCAGTGAACTTCTCGAAAGACTCGGAGTGGATTTAGGAGGATTGCGCAAAGAACTTCTCTCCCGAATCCCGGCCGAATATGACCGACCGCTTTCAACGCAGACCGATACCATCCGTCGACTCGGAGTGTCTCCATTTATGGATTGGTTGGGTCCCGAGGTGACCGGCCAACAGTGACTTGAAAAGATATTGTTGTCGGCACCTGGGAGCAGGATGGGGGCATGGAGGCAGGCGAACACTGGCAGGCGTGGCTGGACCGTTACGGAGCCGATTACGACACCGGTGAGCAGCGTCGGGCGGCCTATCGCGATTTCAAGGCAAACCTCGCCCGCCTGACGGAGATGTTCTCTCGTGGCGACGAGGGCTCCCCAGCGACGTGATCTCGTTCGGAATGGAGAACCCCGTTCACCGGGCCGCGATCGACTGGCTCGCTGTTGATCCCGATGGAAACCGGATCACCCTCAAGCGTCGACGTCGCCGCTGAATCAGATCGCGAAGGGCCGGGGGTTGTTCGGCCTTCTTGTCGTCCCATGTCGGCGGGGCCTGCTACGTTGCGTGCGAATGACAGGCGCGGGATCGGGGCATGGGTTGGCTGACTCACTGAGCTACACGGAATGGCGCCAGCGCTGGCCTGGGTTCATCGTCGCGAAGGACACCGAGACCGCGGTCGTCCACCTGGAGCGTTACTACGCGGAGCTCGGAGACGGCCAGCCCTGCTACACCGGGTCGCGCTTCGAGTCGGTGGCCGCGCTGAATACCGACCCCGACACGCTTGGCCCTGCGGACTTTGTGGCTGTGTCGATGCTCAGCGTCAAGGTTCGGGCGCAGGCGGCGCTGCGGCTTCTGAGCCGCGACGCTGCGGAGATCAGCCGCCTGCTCGCCCAGATTCCGGCTGACGTGGACATTGTCGACGCGGAGCCGACGTTGCTGCGGGGCGACTCCCCGGCCGGACAACTCTGGGCACTTCTGCGCGGGGGCCGCGACGGACTCGGCCGCACGACGACGAGCAAGCTGCTGGCCGTAAAACGTCCTCGGCTGCTGCCGATCTGGGACAGCTTCGTCGAAGAGGCCACCGGCTTGGACACCAACGGCAATTGGGAGAAGTTCCGGTACGTCTTGACCGACGACGACCGCGCCGTGTGGGACTGGCTTAGCGGTTTGCGGGCGGAGGTGCCGGCGGTTCCTGCCATGGTCTCGGAGTTGCGGATTCTCGACGTTCTGCTGTGGATGTCGGTGGAAGCCCCGCTGCCCGAGCCGCTCACCTGATGAGCTGCCAACCAAAGACGTCCCACCCCCAAGCGATCAAGGCTCGGCGATGACTCGCCTGAACCAACAGGAGTTCTACGCCTGGGCGTACGGCGACCTGTTTACCAACACCACCCGCGGAGTGCTTGCTGAGTACATCGTGGCCGCAGCGCTCGGCCTTCACGAGACGAAGCGCGTGGCGTGGAACCAATACGACCTCGAGATCGACGGTGCCGAGATCGACGGCGCCGAGACTGACCGTGTCGGAATAGAGGTGAAATCGGCTGCTTACGTGCAGTCGTGGGAGCAAACGCGGAGTTCAAAGATCGTGTTCAGCGTCCGCCGCGCGCAGGGCTGGGACGAGCGCACCAACACCCGTTCGGACAGTGCGACGCGAAGCGCCAAGGTGTACGTCTTCTGCCTGCTCGAGGGGAAGGACAAAGACAGCATCGACCCGCTCGACACCGCGCACTGGACGTTTTATGTGCTGCCCACCAGCCAGCTCGACCGACACGTTTCGACCCACAAGACGATTGGGCTCAATCGGCTGGAAGAGATCGGTGCCCGCCCGCGCAAATACGGCGAGCTGAAGGCCGCCATTGATGAGGCGGCAGCGTTTAGACCGGAGGATGATTCGCTGCCCGCCTCGCCGGAACCCAATCCAATGGCTGAGTGAAAGCGCTGTAGCCGCCTTGCTAGTTGCGGACCCAGACTCCGCCGCCGCAGATGACCGGGATGCCGTCGGGTGTCTGGGCTGCGAGTTCGAATCCCTCGGTGCACGACGATCCCAGCGGCCGCGTCCCGATCACCGGGATTGAGCGAATCCACGTTCCTGCGCTGCCCTGTCCGGTGCATAAGAGAGTGTCACCGTGCGGCGGTCTGCCCGAAGACGAACCGCTGGGTGTTTGTGCAGGGCTGACCCAGGACGGCACCGCTCACCAGACCCGGGACGTCGTTGGACAGGCCGGTCATCGGCGTCGGGCATTGGCCGGTCGTGGCTCCGATGGAGTTGATCTCGGCGTTGGAGCGGGGATCGCCGGAGTAGTCGAGTTGGTCGGTGCATCTCGTCGCTTGAGCCGGTGCCGACAAGAGTAGTGTCCCCGATCCGAGAGCCGCCCCCGTCAGCACGACTGAGATTGCAGTCCGTGTCCGCATGGGCTCAATCTTGGCAAACGATGTTTCGGTGCAGTCGGGTTCTAACGAATCAGCAGCGTTTCCTTTCCTTCATTCTTTCAGTCGTGGCTACTCTCATACCTCCCGCGAGTCACTGAATAGCGTGAACTGCCCCGGGCTGCCAGTGGCAGCCAGCCTTCCTCGACGGTCATTGGCTGTCCTCTCCGATCAGCTCACTGACTATGCCGTACAGGGGATTTCGGGCGGCGGCGGAGCGGGTCTCGGAGCCGGCCGCGGACACGTAACGCTGCGAGGTCGCCATCGACTCGTGGCCCAGCAGCTTCATCAGGGTGTAGACGCTGACGTCAGTTTCGGCGAGCTCAGTCGCATAGGTATGGCGCAGGCCGTGCACGAGGGCTCCCGGTACCGGCTGCGCGTCGGGGCCGGCGCGGTGGAAAGCCCGCTTGATACGGGACTGCAGGGTGCCGCGGGTGATGCGGTCGCCGTCGCGGCCGACGAAGAGAGGGGAGTGGGCCGGCCACAGCGCCAAGCCCGAGGATCCGGCGGCACGCCGGGCGGTGCTGGGGAAGCGGGCAGCACGGCTGTCGAGGTAGCGCTCGATGACCGCGACGAGCTCGGCCTCGATCGGCACGGTGCGGTCTTTGCCTCCCTTACCGCGGACGTGAATCACGCCGGCGCCTTCGGTGGCGCGGCGGATGTCGCCGACATCGGCCTGGCGCAGCTCGTCGGCCCGAAGCCCGGCCAGCAGGCTCGTGAGGATAAGGGCGAGGTCGCGCTCGGGCCAGTTGGTACGGCGAGTGGAGCCCTCGTCGGAGCGCACGGTCTCCAGGAGTGCTTCCACGGCGGGGCGGGGGAGCGCCTTGGGGATCGACTTGGTCAGCTTCGGCCGGCCGACCAGCGGCATGGGGTTCGCGGCCAGCTCCTCACCGGTGTAGAGGAAGGTGCACAGGACGTTCCAGGTTGACCAGCAGCGGCGGATCGACGCGGCCTCGTGGTCAGCGGCGTACGCGGCGAACGCCGCACGCATCGAATCGCGCGTTATGTCAGCTATGTCGAGCGAGGCTGGGCGGCCGTCGGTGATCAGCGACGCGATGGCTACGAAGTCCTGCTGGTAGGCCTTCATGGTGTGCGCCGACGGCTTGCGCGTCTGGCGGTCGGCGAGGAATCGGGCGAACCATTGCGGGTACGGCGGCGGCTCGGGGGCCTGGACATCGGCGGCGGAAAAGCCGGGGGGGGTTTGATTGGTGATGCTCCGACAGTGATCGCCAAACGATGGATAATCACGCTTATCCATTTAATGTCGGGGTTTCGTTGCCGGACTGAGTCGGTCGCGCGAGATGACCGTGACGCGCGGGGTCCGGTGCGTCCATCCGCGCTGGCGCGGCCGCGTAGCGGTTCGACGCAAGCGTTTGCACGCAGACGTTTCGGGGCATCGCCAACGGGACTTAGCGACCGACGCCGTCAGGGCTCCGCAGCTGGCCCGCCGATGCCGACGCGGGCCCCGGCCGGTTCGGCCTACACGTGAAGGACCCCCGGGGCGGGCGTTAAAGCGTCACTGTGACGAAAACAGCGCAACGGCTGGTTGGGTCGGCCGGTCGTCGACGAGGGTGAAGTCGCCCCTTCGAGGAGTGCGTCTTCTTCCAGCCTGCCTAGCGGCGCGGGCCGCCCATCGGAAACTCTGAGAACCAGGTAGGCAAGACCATCTTGCGCTCCTGGCCACGCAGGGCGCTGGTGGGGACATGGCTCTTGGTGCAGGAGCGCGCCTTGCGCTCTTCGCGCGTCTTGCACTCAGTGCAAAGGTTCTCGTCCCATCCCGGCCGGGCTGGTTTGTCGCGCTTCTTCTTGGTCACGATTGAAGCCCCCTCGTTGTGCCGCGCCGCGTTCGCGTATCAGGCGCTGATCCGTTGAACATGCCGACGGGCGATCCACATTTGGGAACCGTACGTGAACTAGAAAGTCGGCACTATCATGCCTTCCACCACGGTATAGCCGTCTTCCACGACTTGTCCGTTCAGGAACGGAAGTAGGGCGTTTTTCACGGAATCCCAATGCGGTGACCACAGCTCCGACCAAGGCGGGTGGTCGTAAGAACTGGAGCCGAGGCTTACGTTCGGTTCAACTAAAGTGCGCCGCCGCCGGTTGGATCGGAGAACAAGCCGAGTGTCTCAAAAGCCCTGTCTGAGTACTGACGTCATACGCCATGCCATTGAGCCCCGTGTCCGCGAGATGGGCGGTGACGCCGCTGCCGTGGATGCGATTGCGCTGGATGCCGCATGGGCGATGGTCTGATGGTCTGCTTCTTTTCCGCCAACCCTGCTCACCCGCCGTTGCGTGATGACCGATAACGTTCTGGATTTCGACAGCGGATTCCGGCGGCGGGCTCTGTTGTGGGAGCGGGTTGTTGCACTCCGGCCAGAACCGGACGATCCGCATTTCCGTTTGGCGCGAATCGTTTTCGCCACGCTTCTCGGCGCCCACGGAGCGCGAATGGTCACTGGCGCCCTCGGGGCCTGTCGGATAACCGACTCCGCCCGGCTCAGCCATGTCACCGGCTTGCCCCCGCCGCATGGATCAAGGCGCCGGCCAGTTTCCGACAGGGAGCTGCTGTGGTCGCACCGTGGCCGGTGAGTCTTGAAATCGTTTCCGCGGCGGCCGCGCTGCGCTCAGGTCGATTGCAGGCACTGGTAGGCCGTGAGACCGGTGCTCACCACCTGTGTTGTTTGCACGGCAACGCCGGCCTCATTCCTGACGGAGAGCCACGACGCTACTGCTGCAAGTGCGAATACGGGCTGCGCAAAGGCCCCGCTCTCGAGCACGATACGTCCTTCTACTGCTACCACTGCCACACCGAGCATCCAGGCTCGCGCGCACTTGACGGCTGTCCGAAGTGGTGGCAACACCCGCCGAACGTGGATCGTCCCGGCCGGTAATCGGAAACGCCTTCGGCGTTGCTCATGTTTGGCCGCCACGCCCCTATGGGTCTGGCGGCTTCGTTGTCGGAGGCCTTTCTGGCTTCCGAGTGTGGCCGGCGGGCCGCTCCACGCAAGGCCCGGTCCCTGCGGGCCGGGAGAACTTTTCCGAGCCGCTCGCTTCGCTCTCTGAAAACTTCTCCCTGCCGAACCTTGCGCTACGACGGCCCTCATACCGGCCCACTTCGTCATTGCCAGAGAGGCCAAAAGAACTGGCGGCCAGATGAAGTCGCCAAGCTACCGGAGGGCGCGGAGAGCAATGGACATTTCTTATATGGGCACCCACCAGGTGGATCATCTCGCTCGCGCAGGAGTGCCGTTGTTTGTCTCGCATCGCCGGCTCGCCGGCCGGAAGAGCTTGCCGCGGGCGATCGCCGAGTACGCGGTGGACTCCGGGGCCTGAGGTAATGACAATGGAACTGATTTCCGCCCTTTCCTTGGACGCGCATATGGACCTTTTGCGATCGCGACATATCCCCTCCCTTCGCGCCATTTCAGCGTCGGTATTTGGAGGCGCACAAAATCACGAAGATGAAGGATTTTCGTGCACGGAACGCACGGTCGCGATGGTGCGATCAGTGCAGGAAGAGGCCCGTGATAAGTGCGTGTGGAAATAGCGGAGAAAAATGTTCAAAAAAAGTTCGCTATAGGTGTCGCTATAATTCGCGGCTCCCTCTAAAATTAATTCTATTCGGCATACCGCCACCATTCGAGGAGAATGTGAAATGACCACCGTCACGGTTTATATAAAACCGGCCTGTGTGCAATGCGAAGCCACCACGCGGGCGCTAAGGAAATTGGGTATCGAATTCACCACGATCGACATCAGCATCGACGAACAGGCCCGCGACTACATCATGTCCCTCGGCCACCTCCAGGCCCCCGTCGTCGTCACCGCCACCGATTCCTGGTCCGGGTTCCGCCCCGACCGGATCAGCCGGCTCGCCGCCTAAGCCCGACAAACGAGAGGACACCACCATGAACGTGACGAACCTGTTAGACCAACTCCACGATCCCTACGCCGACCACGACGACGAATTGACCGCCAAGCGGTCCGAACTGCTCACCCATCTCACCTATGGAATCCGCGTGATGGAACACGCCGCCGAACTCCTCGACGATCTCCGCAGCGGAGCTGCAGAGGACGTCGAGCTCGTCGAGGGACGCGACGGAAGGGATTGTGCGGCCCACCTCGACGCCGCCGTGCGAACCGCCCGCGCTGCCTACGCCGTTCTGCACGTCGTCTTCGAGAAAGAGCGCCCGTAATGAGCTCTGCAGCAGCCCGTTTGGAGGTACTGCCCGGCGGACGATCCGACACCGAGCCGACCGGCGACACCGACTGGCTCACCGCCTCCCCCGGCGCCGCCAATGACGCGCAGGCCTCCCCCTGGGACCCCGAGCATCAACTCGTCGGCTCGTTAATGTGGCTGCCGGCCCCGACCGTGTGCCGCATCGTCGCCACGGTCCCCGCGGCCGCCATCGAGCGCCCCATCACCCGGTGGGCCTACGAAATCATCGCCGCCATCGCCAACGACGGACACAAGCCCGATCCCGTCCTGGTCCTGGCCACGGCCCGACGCCACCCCTGCAGCATCGCCGCGGACCCCACCGCAGCTCCCAGTGCCACGCGCCACCACCAACTGTCGGTCTACCTGGCCCGGGCCTACACCGAGACCGTCTCCCCCGACAACGCAGGCAGCTACGCCCGCGAGGTCCTCGACAACGCCTACCGGCGGGCGTTCACCGCGGCCGGCCTCCGCATGCAGGCTCTCGGCGACAGCGGTGCAGAACGAGCCGACCTGACCGAGCAGTTCGCCGCCGTGCGCGAGGAACTACTCGACTGGTGGCGCCGCGCCGAGACCGCCGCACAACCAGGGTGGGCAGAGCGGTGAGCCGTCCCGACCCGCGCGAGGCCGCAGTCATCGGATACGCCGCACGGCAGTTGGCCGGGCATCGGTTCAACCGCCCAGGCAGCGCCCCGGCCACCGCGGCCCGCCTCATCGACGAGATGCGCCACCGTAATCTGCTCAAAGCCGAACGGGCACTGTGCCGCTCATGAACCGCCAGCCTCTGTGGATCGCCGTTCTCGCGGCAGCACTTGCCGTCGCCGCATCCCCGCCGGCGGCCCAGGCCGCCGCCACATCGGTCAGCGCAGGCGACCGCATCCACGTCGGCACCGCGATATGCAGCCTTGCCTACGCCTATCGCAGCACCACCAACGGCCACACCTACGCCATCACCGCGGCGCACTGCCAACAACCAGGATCGACAACAGCCCGCACCGACACCGGCGCGACCGGAACCTTCACCCGTGCCGCCCTGGACCCCGCGGGTAGCGGCGGGACCGACTTCGCCCTGCTGGACTTTGGAACGACCACCAGCCCCGGCCGCTCTGTCGGCGACCGGCCGCTGCTCTATGGCCTCAACCGGCCTGCGGCCGGTGAGACGGTCTGCCGCAGTGCGGCGACCACCGGCACCCACTGCGGCACCGTCCAATCAGCACGGGGGCCAATGCAATACGTAACCGCACCGGATATGCCCCCCTGCGCCGGCGGCGACTCCGGCGGCGCGGTGTGGGTCAACCGCAACGGCGGCGCCCAGATCGTCGGCGTCTGGCTGGGCGGTGTGCGGATGCCCGATGGCAACGACCTCGGCCGCTTCGCCGTCCTTGCCGACGGCTTCACCGCCCTCGGACTTGCCTAATCGCGGGCTGTATCGACGGCCCTGACGGGCCGACTCATCTTCCCTACGGGGGTGGCCTTTCTGGCCCTCCGAGTGTGGACCGGCGGCCCGATCGCGCAAGGCCCGGTCCCGTGCGGGCCGGAAAACCTTTCCTAGCCGCTCGCTTCGCTCACTGAAAGCTTTTCCTGCCGAGCCTTGCCGCTGACCGGGCCTTCAGGCCGGTCCCACTTCTCCCCTGCCAGACAGGCCACCGGAACGGGCGGCCCAATGCAGGAGGACGAAATGACCAACCAGCTTCCACTGTTCGCCGGGGAACAAATCGCGGCACCCAAAATGTGCTTGAGCTACGGGATGGGAGCCGACTCGACAGCACTGTTGCTGCGGTGGATCACCGAGCCGGCCACCCGCGACTTCGACCTCGACGAACTGATCGTCCTGACCGCGATGACCGGCTCCGAATGGGAATCCACCCTGCGTGACGTCGAAGAAGTCGTCCTGCCGTTGCTCGCGGCCCACGGAATCCGCTTCATCCAGGTCGGTCGCAGCCGCCGCAACGTCACCAAAAACGGCGACGGCGTCGTCATCCTCGATGACTCCCGCACCCCCACGCGGCTGTACGGCCGCGGCGACTACACCCTCGCCGATGAACTGCTCACCGCTGCCACGGTGCCGCAGCTCGGGGGGGTCAGGAAGTGTTCAATCAAGTCCAAAGGCAGCGTGCTGCAGCCGATCATCGACCGCCTCACCGCGGGCCAGCCCTACCGGCACGCCCTGGGCTTCGAGGTTGATGAGATGAGCCGCTGCCGCAAGGACAGCCTCTACAACTCCGAAACCCGTACGGGGACCTACCCTTTGGCTGAGTGGGGTTGGGACCGTCCCAAGATCCTGGAGTTCATCAAGACCGCGACCGGCCGGGACTGGTTCAGGTCAGCATGCTCATTCTGTCCCTTCGCTCTGGCGAGCGAAAAAAGCCGGAGCGCAACGCTTCCGCGATTCCAGTCCGAGCCCGCAGCCGCCTTTGAAGCACTCACGATCGAGGCCACCAGCCTGGCGGTCAACGAGCGCCAGGGCCTGCTCGGCGCGAAGCGCCTGTCGGACCTCATGACCGACGCGGGAATGGGTGAGATCGTCGCCGAAGCCGACCGCCGTCGCGGTGAGATGCCGCACGCCATCTTCGAGGTCCGCCGCATCGTGCCGGCCAAAGCCGGCGACCCGACCAAATCCGGACCGGTGTGGCGCAGCATCGTGCGCCGCGCCACCGGCGACCGCCGCGCCATGACCGCCGCACTGCAGGCCATGCCCGGTCGGCCGGTCGCCGAATCGTCGGGCATCACCAGGATGGTGCTGCGCAGCCGCGAAGATCACCCGGGCTTCCCGCAGCTCGAGCACTACTACGTCGTGGCGCCGGCCGTGGTCGAGGACAAGGCCCGACCCGGGTTCGACGCGGCCTGGCGCGAAGCCACCGAATCCCAGCAGCTGTTCTGAAAACTCGGCGTGGCC
>JAHBAP020000023.1 GCA_018500005.2 Mycobacterium sp.
GAGGCCCCCCCCCGGCACACCGCCCGCCCCCAACCCCCAACCCCGATGTGGCGAGAGAACCGCCAAGATGCCCCTGCGCAAGACCACGCGGGCCGCCAACCGCGCCCGTGCCATCACCACCGAACGGGCTCGCAACCACCAACTCCGCACCGACCCCGACGACCCGCCGTTCTAGCGAATCCAGCACCTGCTCGGCAGTCAGCGGCGGACTGTAGAAGTACCCCTGCACGTGATCGCAACCCAACTGGCGCAGGGAGTTGACCGTCTCAATGTTCTCGACGCCCTCGGCGACCGTCGTCAGGCACAGCACGTGCGCGACGTCGATCACAGCGCGCGCCACCGCGGCCGCCCGCGGGTCGTGGGCGATCGGCGCAATGAAATCGCGATCCAGTTTGACCTCGTCGACGGGCAGATCGCGCAGATAGGTCAACGCGGAGTAGCCGCTTCCGAAATCGTCGATGGCGACCAGGATCCCGCAGTCGCGGAGATCGCTCAGGACGTTTCTGGTGCGGGCGGTGTCGTCCAACGCCATGTCCTCGGTGATCTCAACCGTCAGTGCCGACGGACTCAGTCCACGCGCGTCCAACTCACGGCTGATCCGTTCCGGCAGGTTCGGGGTGGCCAGCGACGGCGGGAAGAGGTTGATCGCCACCGGCACCTGCACCCCGGCGGCATACCAGCGGGCCGCGTCGTCGAGTGCCTGGGTCAGCACGAAATCGGTTACCGGACCGATCAATCCGTGCCGGCGGACCAGCGGGAGGAAGTCGTCTGGCCCGAGCAGACCGCCTTCACTGCGTGGCCAGCGCAACAGGGCCTCCACACCCACCATGGTCGAGTCTTTCAGGCTGAACTTCGGCTGATACACCAAGACCAGTTCACGACGGTCGATCGCGTGCCGCAGTTCGTCGAGCAGCTGCACCGATTCGACACTGATCGCCAGATCCCGTTCGGCGGAAACCTCCTCCGCCGAGCTCCACAATCGGGACTGCTCTCCCCCGCCACGGGATCGCTTGGCCGCGTACATCGCCATGTCGGCGCGCTTGAGCAGGTCGGCCACCGTACGGTCCGGATTCGTCCCTGTGGTCTGGGCGACGGCGAGTCCGACGCTGGGTTGAACGACAAGCTCGTGACCCTCGACGGTGAACGGCGCGTCGAAGGCGGCCACCACCCGACGAGCGATCGGTTCGGCGGTCTCGGCAGGCCCTTCGAGGATCACGCCGAATTCGTCGCCGCCGAGCCGGGAAACGGTGTCACCCGTGCGCACGGCATCACGCAGTCGGCCGGCCACCGCGATCAGAAGCTCGTCGCCGGCCGCGTGCCCGAGGGTGTCGTTGACCAACTTGAAATCGTCGAGATCGACCGCGAGCACGCTCAGCGACTGGTCGTCCCGGCTGCGCAACTGCATGGCGTGGTTAAGCCGGTCCTGGAACAGCACTCGGTTCGCCAGTCCGGTGAGCGGGTCGTGCAGGGACTGTTCGGCCACCGCGGCGAGCAACCGACGGTCCTCGCTGACCGCAATGAACTGGCGGGCCAGAACGAGCACGACGAGCAGGACGCCGACGACGATCACCGGCGCCGGCGAACTCGGCGGCCGGACCGCCAGGACCCCGGCCGCGAACATCAGCGGCGCATAGGGCAACCAGACCAACGCCCATCCTGGAAGGTCGTCCTCGACGTACTCTTCCGGGGGTTTCTGCAGGCTGACCGCGGCCGCAACTGTCAACAGGAGCAGACCGGCGATCCAGAAGATGTCGACCTGGCTGCCGCTTGAGTACTCGCGCTGCGCTGAGAGATACGCGTAGCCGGTGTCGGCCACCGACATGCTGATCAGTCCCACGGTCAGCAGGGTCATCATCAAGCGCTGGTTGGTATGCGCACTCACGAGCACAACGGCCGCGATCGTGACGACGACCAGATCGGAAACCGGATAGGCAAGCGACAGAATGAATTCCACGCGCGTCGCGGCTCCTGCCGCATAGAGATCCGCCATCACCAGCGACCAGGACGCGATGAAGAACGAGCCCGCCACGATCAGACCGTCGAGCAGGACCAGCCCACGCAACCGCCGTCGGTGCCGGTTCCAGAACAGCACCAGCGCCACGCATGCTCCAACCGGAAAGGCCAGAAAGAACGCATCTGCCGCGGACGGAAAGGGGATCTCATGCAACACGACTTCGTCGTAGGTCCAGAGAATCTCCCCGGCGTTCCAGGCGGCCAAGCCGCCGACCAACGCCCACCACGCGCCGCGAAGGGCGCCCTGCGCGGCGCAGGCCGCCATTACCGTGAAGATCAATGCGACCAACGACACTGCGACGAGGGCCAGATCGGCGATGACCTTCGACGTCGTGTCATGGGACCAATCGCCGTACAACCACCCCGCGTAAGCCACCAACACCACCGCCGCCATGACGGCGACGTGGGAGACCTTGGGAGCGGATGGCGTCACGGCAGGTTGCTGACCAACTCCTCCACCCCGACTCGCGGGCCGGTGAAGAACGGGATCTCCTCGCGCACATGCCGGCGGGCTTCGGTGGCGCGCAGGTCACGCATCAGGTCGACGATTCGGTGCAACTCGGGTGCCTCGAAGGCCAGGATCCATTCGTAGTCGCCGAGAGCGAAGGCAGGGACGGTGTTGGCACGCACGTCCTTGTAACCCCGCGCGGCCATGCCGTGGTCGGCCAGCATCTTGCGGCGCTCCTCGTCGGGCAGCAGATACCAGTCCAGTGACCGCACGAACGGATAGACGCAGATGTAGTTGCCCGGTTCCTCGTCAGCCATGAACGCCGGCACGTGGCTCTTGTTGAACTCCGCCGGCCGGTGCAGTCCGACGCTGCTCCAGAACGGGGTGGTGGCTCTGCCCAGGGCGGTGGTGCGGCGGAAATCGCTGTAAGTCTGCTGCAGCGACTCGATCCGCTCGGCGTGCGTCCAGATCATGAAGTCCGAATCGGCCCGGGTTCCGGCCACGTCATAGATGCCGCGGACGACGACGCCGTTCTCCTCCTGCTGCTTGAGGAAGGTGGCGGTCTCGTCGATCACCGCGGCCCGCGACTCCTCGTCGTAACCGAGCGCACCCGGACGGGCGGCGAACACCGAGAACATCACGTACCGAACGGCGGCGTTGATCTCGTCGTAGTTCAGTCTGGCCATGGGTCTATCGTGCCACGGTGAGTCCCGGCACCTTGGCGGCGGGCATCGGCTCCCCGAAGAAGTCCCCCTGAGCCACGTCGAACCCCCACCGCAGTAGCCGGGCGGCGGTATCGGCGTCGCGCACGCCTTCCGCGACGGTGGTCAGGCCCAGTTCGCGCCCGAGGTCCACCGCCGCCCGCACCACCGACTCGACGCGGGGCGAGGAACTATTCGGACCGATGAAACTGCGGTCGAGTTTGATCTCGTCGATGGGCAGATGGCACAGGTAGGACAGCGCCGGGTAGCCGGCTCCGAAATCGTCGATCGAGATCCGGACGCCGCGATCCCGCAGTTCACCCAATACGGACTTGGTCGGGCCAACCCGCCCCAACGGGAGGTCCTCGGTCATCTCCATCGTCAGCGATCCCGGTCTCAGATCCCGCTGCTCTAGAGCGGCAAAGACGCGATCCGGCAGGCTCAGGTCGGCCATCGTCGGGGTGAACACATTGACCGCCACCGGGATGTCCAGGCCGGCCTGGCGCCATCGTTGGGCGTCGTCGAGCGCCAATTCCAGAACCAGACGGGTGATTTCGGCCATCAGCGTGTCGCTTCGCACCAGCGGCAGGAACTGTCCGGGCAGCAGCAGACCGTGTTCGGGGTGAGACCAGCGCAGCAGCGCC
>JAHBAP020000351.1 GCA_018500005.2 Mycobacterium sp.
GCTCGGCGGCCAGCGGGTCGTCGCGATTGCGGGGCAACATCAGCCGGTCTTCGGCGCGGGCGGCGATCAGATAACCGGCCTTGATCCGGAACACCGCCGAGTAGTCCGGGGACGGCCACACCACCGTCACAAGGTGCTCCTGTTCGGCGGTCGGGTCGGTCCGGTACTGGGTGTGCGTCCAGCGCCGATTCCAGGCCAGCTCGCTGCGATCGGGTGGCACCGAAGGTGCATCGTCGGGGTCCTCCGGTGTCGGCGGAATCAGGTCGTACAGTTCCCGCGTCAGCACGATCTCCTTGGCCTGCATCGCCGCGGTGTTGATCAAGCTCACTTTGGTCAGCACGTCGGGATGATCCCCGGTGCGGGCGGTCCAGTCCCCGATGGCGTGCTCGCTGAGGTCGGCGGCCAGCTCGGCCACCTGGCGGCTGAGCCGAGTCGCTTCGGCGGCCAGAAACGCGCGCTGTTGGCGGGGGAGCCAGGCTGACGGCAGCAGGTCGTAGCCGGTGTACACCTGGGCCACAAGCTGGTGGATTTCGGGGCTGCTCATCGGTGGGGTCCGGGAGCCGTAGGTGGCACGTTGATCCGCCACCGGTGGCGCTCCTGGGCGGGCCTCGAAGCCAGCCGTTCAACGTCGGTGGACGTGGGTGCTGTCACGGGCCGAACGATAGGCCGGCCGGCTGTCGTGGGACGCGGATTGCGCGTGTGCCCGGCAGGCTCAGTGGCGGCCCGGTGCGCGCGGTCGTGAAGAACGCGGCGGATCTCTTTTTGGGCGGCAGCAATCCGGGCGCGCGCAGTATCGGTGAGCGGCTCCGGGCGCGGCGTCTGGTCGATGCTGGCGGCGGCGTAGCCGCCGGCCTTTGTCGAGGGGTCGGGGGGTGACCAAGACAACCGCCGCAACCGACTCGACAGAAACGCACCGGGGGTGGGGATGTGGTCGGGCCAGGTCCAGCCGCGGGTACGCATGTCGGCGTTGAGCGCGTCGGTGATGGCGCGGGCGGTCCAGATCGTGGGGTCGATGTCGGCGGCGGTGAGGGCATCGCAGATGGCGCCGATGTGAACGCGGTCGAGGCCGTGAGTGCCAGCCACGAGGGCGGCGGCGAGCCGTTGAATGGTCAGCGGCCGCGGAGCGGTCCGCCGAGGTACTGCACGGGTGTTGAATCCCTTTCCCAAATTCTGGTTGGCGGGCGCGCTCGCGCGCTCGCTTGGTGAGTTCCTCCCTACGGGAGTAAAAGAACTAACTCCGCCTGACGGCGGTAGGTGGAAATCATGCACAGCAGGCCGGTTCGCGAGGCTAGGGTCGCGGCGGGGCACCAGGTGGTACACCGAGGGTCGCCGGCCGACGCTGGGGGTGCCTGGGGAGCCGTGGCCTCGTTGGGCCTCGATGGCCCATTGGGAGGCCCGGAGGACACGCCAGGCGGCGGTCACGGTGCGTACGTCACAACCCACCCGGGAGGCGATCGTGGCGCGGGTGACGGCGACGTGGCGACCGGTGGCGTGATCGGCGTGCTCGGCCATCACCGACGCGATCGACAACAGCGTGGCCGCGGTGATCGACACCCGCTCGGCCGCGCACAGCCGGCCTAGGGCTGGCGACTGCGCCCAGCTCTGGAGGCCGTCGAGCCATGCGGCCCGGCTGGTCCACATCGGCGCTCGCGGTGCACACGCGCCGGCACGCTCCACCCAACCGCGGCGGCGTTCGTTGGCCAGCGCGCGGACGGCATGCGGTGTGGGTGCAATGGTGGCGCCCAGCGGCGTCGGCCATGCACTGTTCACCCGAGCTGATCGGGTGTTGAGGAAGTCACGATTTGCGCACCGATTGCGCGCCATTTCTGGAACGTCAGACAGGCGTGCGCTACCGTGAGACGAGTCCAGCAAGACACGTCCCTTTCGGGGCAACGGGTGCGGACCCGGAACCGAGCGGCTAACTCGGTTCAAACCCAGACAGGGCCTCGCTACGGCGGGGCCTTTGTCATGTTCAGGCTTGGATCTGCACCGCTATGGAAATGTCACATCTGCCCGCCTGTAGGCGGGCGTGTGTCTACATCGCCAGCGGCAGAACCTCCTTATCGAGTTCGCGGACAGCCTCGGGTCGACCCACCGCAATAGCGAGCAGGTCTGCGGAGAGCTGGCTGACGCTGGTGCCGCGTTCGGCGGCCATTTCACGGAGCCGGGCGTAGACGGATGCATCCGCGCGAACCTTGATCTGCTCGCGCGGACCTTTATGCGGTTGGGCCATGCTCTGATCCTTACGCGGAAGTCGCCTTGTACCTGGTACCGACACGCGGTTCGTCTGAGACTGCCGTGACACGTGAGGTTGGATCAGGCCGCCGTGGGTTTCGCCGACGCCTGGCGTCGGCGGGCATAGGGGTCCGGCATTGCAGGAATGGCAGATTCGCCGAGTTCGGCGATCCGCCGGCGCTCGAACTGCGCGAGCAGATATCGGTAGGTCTTCTCCAGGAGCTCGGGTGTTGATCTATCCCCGGGCAGCGACAGGCCGCCCCATACGCCGTACTCCTCGCGTGCGGCCACCGCGTTGTACCCGCAGCGGCCGAGGAACGGGCAGCTCTGGCAGGCCCTGACGGCGTGGATGCGGTCTTTGAACGGCGAGAACCACAGGTCGCCATCGTGAAGGCTGTCGGCGCAAGGGGTGGGCTGATCGGTGCGGTACAGGCGGCGGACAGGCTCGGACTGCTGCGCGCCGGGGCGGATGCGGGGAGGCATAAACCCATCGTAACCAATAATTATCGGTAATTAGCGATAAGCGTGGAGCGACGCTCGGAAACATCGCTGCGATGGATGATGGTGGCCATCATGTCGTGGGAGAAGTTGGGCGAGGCTGTGCGCGAGCGGCGCATCGACCTGGGGTTGACCCAAGAGCAGCTGGCCGAGCGTGGCGGCCCCTCGACACCGACGCTTCGCGCGATCGAGAACAACCGGGCCGGTCGTCTGAGCCCACGGTTGCGTCGATCACTGGAACGGACCTTGCAGTGGTCTGCCGGCAGTGTCGACCAGGTGCTCGCCGGCCAGGACGCCACAGTCGTGGAACCCGTCACCACCACTGCGATCGGCCCTGGTTTCTATCTGCTGGTCGACCGGGCGCTGTCGGCGGCTCGGGCGGTGATCATCGGTCCACCGAGCGAGGTCGACGCCGTCGAATGGGGAGCTGACATGCACCGCCTGGTACGTGAGGTCAAGGATGGCTTTTTCGAGCTAGAGCCACGCCTAGAGGCCAGCCAGCGCAACAAACTCGGCGCTCTCATAGCCCTGCTCGACCAGCTTTCGAGTCCGTCTCACTGATCCGGAGACAACCCAAGGCTACCCCTTCCTCGTAGTGGCCGCGTTTGTGCGGGGTGGGGGTGGCTGTCAAGGCTCGACCGTGGTTGACCGCGAAGCGGCCTCGGCCTTGACAGCCACCCCCACCCCGATCACCACAATGGCGGCCCAGGAAGGGGTGGGGTCCACGCACGGGCACCGGGTAGCCCGCGAGTCCTCGCGTCAGGGCCGTTTGGTGAGGATCGCGATGGCGGCTTGGATGACGACGCCGAGGACGGCGCTGATGACGCGTCCGGTATCTCCGATGGTGAGCTTGGATTCCGGGTTGCGGGCGTGGATGCGGTCGGCGAGAACGCAGACGCTCACGACGATGGCCACGAGTCCGAGGATGGCAGCGATGCACACGGCCAGGTCAGTTCCGCTCATGGTTGGTGCTCTTTCTCTGGTTGGTCGGGAAAGCGGCTCCCGGAGCGGGGTGTTTGAGCTCCGCTCTCTTCTTCTGGGCGGAACTGCGCTGTTTTCCACGGCACTGGCCGCACCTTTCTCGTCGTGGCAACTCGGTCACTAGTGAAGTACCGGGGCGAGAGCTGTTTTCCGTCGCGCGGTGCGGCAGGTAGTTCTCTGGCACTCATCGGGAGGCATATGCGGGCGGGGTGCAGCGGCGGGTCGCGGCGAAGGGATGTTGGGTGTGGCATTCACGACCTCTAATGCCTTGTTTCGACCCGATTTGCCGACAAGCCGGGTGGTCACGGTTCGGTAACGGTCTGAAAATGCCGTCTTACGTGGCAAGACGTAAGGACGTAATAGCGTGTTGACGTATATGCGTCATTGCGCTGTGACGTAAGGTTTTGGCATGCCTACTGTTTCTTTGGTCCACACCAAGGGCGGCGTCGCGAAGACGACGTCGGCGGTGTATCTCGCGACCGCTGCCCAGCGTCGCGGTCGCGATGTCGTGCTTATTGATGCCGACCCGCAGGGCTCGGCGCTGGAATGGGCGGCGGCCGCCCAGGATGACCCCTTGCCGTTTCCGGTGGTGCCGGCACGCCGACCCCTGGACGTCAGTGGCCACCGGGAGTTGACGATCGTGGACACTCCCCCGGGTACGGCGCAGGTTATTCAGGAAGCGATCGAGCTGGCCGATTTGGTCGTGGTGCCCACGGGGGCCTCACCGCTGGATGTCCGCCGGGTATGGCCGACTTTGGAGATCACCGCGCACCGCCCCACGGCGGTGCTGTTGACCGGCGTCGATCTGCGGACCCGACTAGCCGATGAGGTGAAGACCCTGCTGGAGGAGGAGGGCGTGCCGGTGATCGAAACGCGGATTGTTCGCCGCGAGGGCATCCGCCGGGCGTTCGGGTCTACACCGAATCACCTGTACGGCTATGACGACGTGTTCGACGAGCTGATGGGGGCATTGGTTCATGTCTGACTTGACTTCGAAGATGGCCGCACGAGTGAAGACAGAGCCCGCCAAGCGGGCGGCTGAGGCGTTCCGCTCCCCCACTGACGATATGCAACGCGCCACCGTTTACCTGCCACGCGCGACGGTGCGCGGACTTAAGCAGGCTGCACTGGACCAGGACACGAGCATGAGCAAAATCCTCACTGACCTGGCCGATCGATGGTTGGCACAAAACGCAAAGACGTAAGGACGTAAATGCGTTATTACGTCCTTACGTCCTTACCCAAACAAATTCAGACCTCAGACGCGATCGTCCTGGCGGGCGATTGCATGCCTGCCAGTTAACGTCTGTTCCATGCGAGTGGGTGTGTACATCGATGGTTTCAATCTGTACTACGGCGGCAAGTTCCTCTGTGGATCTGGCACGGCCGGCTGGCGATGGCTCGACTTGCGCGCGTTGGCGACGCGGCTGATGGCCAACCATTCCGCTTGGAGCGGTGCGACCGTTGAACGCATCGTGTACTGCACTGCGCGTATCTCAGGAGCTGACAACCGCGTCGGCAGTCGAGAACAGGATGCCTACCTCGCCGCCTTGACCCGCGCCGCTGTCGTGGATCACATCGAAGAGGGCAACTACGTCAACCGCGTAACCTCCGCCCCCCTGGCCACCAAGGACCGACGCGGGCGTCCGGTTCTGACCACCCCAGCTTGGCCGGTAACCATCAAAGATGGCGCCGGGCAGAATGCCCCCGACGCGCGGTTCTTCGTCTCTGTTGCGCGGCGTGAGGAGAAGGGCTCCGATGTGAATGTGGCTGCCCACCTGCTGCTGGACATCCTCGAAAAGCGCATCGACGCCGCGGTGGTGATCAGCAATGACAGCGACCTGAAATTTCCTGTCCAGGCCGCGCGTGACCGCGTCCCGGTCGGCACCATCAACCCGACCAAAAACCAGACCGCAGGAAAGCTGCGGGGGCGACCGTCGGACGGGGTAGGCAACCACTGGTGGTACCAGCTGGTGGCTGCTGATTTCCAGTCCTGTCAACTACCAGATCCTGCTGGTGGGGTGTCTAAGCCGCCGCCCTGGTGACCTGCCCGATAGGGGAGGGGAATTGCGTGGACGCAACGCGCGTTGCATAATTGCGCAATACCACCCGTCCCCGGCAGGGGACGGGTTTTTTCTGCCCAGCGTAACGACGTAATGACGTATATGCGTCATTACGTCATTACGTCATGATTGCTTATTGAAACGCTTTTCCCAGGCTGGGTAGCTGCCGAGGCTACGAAGAAGGGGCGCGGTGAGTGCTGCCACGACCTGGTCGGGGATTTCGTCGAGGTCGGCTAGTGAGGCTTCGGTTGCTCTCTCGTAGATGTCTTCTGTGTAGACGGGTCCTCTGTCACCGAATTTCCGGTCGGCGATGATCCATGACGTCGAGTCGCGAAGGCCGTTCATCGAGAGCGCAAATCGCCAACTGCCGGTGTAGCCCCAGCGGTGTGACACTGCAGCAGCCAGGCGGGCAAGCAAGCTGACGTGTCCGACGATCAACATCTCCAAGACGACGGTGAGATCGGGTGGGGGAGGGGACACGTTTGTGAATGAGCGGGTGGTCACGGCGCGCTCCGATGCCAACACGAGTCGACCGGACTCATAGAGCACGATCTCGGCGGCGGAGTCCTTGCCGGCGAAGCGTTGCCCGTCGTCGGTCGAGAAGCCGCACGACCTCGGCGTTGGGCAGCATCCGGTTGGTCTTGTCGCCACGGCCGTAATAGCGGCCATCGACCATGTGTGGCGCTCGGACTGACTGTGGAACGTGGACCACGACGTATCCGTGGCCAGCGTTGCTTGTCGAGTTGATGACGGTAGTGCGGATCTGTACCGCCTCGTCGACCCTCATCCGCGCAATCTGCTCGATGCGTTCGGCCAGGCCGTCGAGAGGAACAGGCCACAGACCAGGCGGTGAGGTGTCCTCGTCGACGCCGATCAGGATCGTCCCGCCGTCGAGGGAGAATGCGGCGATGTCTTTCGCCAGATCCTTGTTGGCTGCGTTGCCTGATCCCAGCTCCCTCTTGAGATCCAGCGCGTGGCTTTCCTCCAACAGGCCGTTCTGGGCCAGATGTTCCAGGTCTTCCTCGGTCCGAGGGTCTATCGGATTCATGAGATTCCTTGTGCCTAATGGATTTAACGTCTGTGGCTGCTGAGGAGGTCGCGCAGTCGCTTGGCTCCACGGTCGGATATGGATTGAGATAACAGCACGTAGGCGGCGGCCTGATCGGGCGTGAGCCGGCCGCTGCTGATGTGGTCGCTGAGAAATCGCCGTGCTTGGGCCTTGTCATCTGATCCGGTCCAACCGTTGCGACCGCCGTAGAAGATGACGGAATCGAGGTCTTTGCGCACGTCACTGTCCATTTCAGAGGTCGTGACCTCTCCAGTCAGCAAGTTGATGGCAGCCGCGCCAGCAGCCCACTCGGCCAAGGGTGTGGAGCCCTCGACGACGGCAAGTGAATGACCGCGGGCGAGGCCCATCGCGAAGTGCAACGAACGTTCATCGGGCACGAAGGCGAGAACCGGCCCGCGGGCGGGCCGGTTGCGGCTTTGCGGAGTGGCATGCCCACCTGCCCGGATGATCTCGTCGAGGTCGGCATAACCGAAGCTCGCGGCATTTTGCGCATTGCTCACAAGTAGTGGCGCGAGATCCTCGTCTTGGCTGCGTTCCCAGATCCAATCAGCGGCCAGGGCGATGGCGTCCTCGTACGGCCGATCTTCGACGTCGTCGGGGACC
>JAHBAP020000592.1 GCA_018500005.2 Mycobacterium sp.
AGATGTGTAT
This sequence comes from Mycobacterium sp., assembly GCA_018500005.2. GTDB lineage: Bacteria > Actinomycetota > Actinomycetes > Mycobacteriales > Mycobacteriaceae > Mycobacterium. The sequence goes on from JAHBAP020000592.1 coordinate 11, forward strand.
AAGAGACAGACGAGTGCCTGTGCCGGCACCGCGTACGGGAACTGCCGGCGCAGCGTGTCGGTGACGCCGACGGTGAGTTGCGGGTCGGTGCCGATCGGCCCGAGTTGCACCAGGAATCCGCTGGAGAGGTTGCCCGGCAGTTGGAACAGCGGGTTGGCCAGCGGGGTGTCCTGTCCGGTGACCGCCATGGTCGCGAAGGAGGCCCCGAAGTCGCCGAAGAAGCGGTCCTCCACCGGCGGGACGGCGGGGTTGCTGAAGTCAAACACCGTGCCGTTGGTCGCATTTCCACCGGCGAGGACTGCCGTGATGCCGACGGGTCGCACGGTCGACACGGTCCGCGATCCGGTGCCGATGGTGATCGGGGTGTTGGACAGGACGCCGTCGTAGTAGTTGCCGGATGAGTAGACCTCGGAGATGCCGGTGGTGGTGAGGGGCACGTTCTGCCAGTACTGCTGGTTGTATCCGGCGAAGAAGGCGACACCGCCGGTGTCGAACTCGTACATCTGCGCGGGATTGTCACCGATTGCCACGTCGATGCCGTACTTGACCTGAGGTTGCCCGTTGGCGTTATACGTCGGCAGATAGTGCAACGGAACGGTTTTCGAATCGACGCCCTGCTCGATGTCGATGGGGGCGATGCCGCGGGTGAGCAGGCCGGCCAACGGGTTCTGCCCGCCGACCGCCGCCCCGAAGGTGGTGGCACCCAACGCCGTCACCGTCAACGACTGCCCACCAACCGTGGCCGCGTCCACCGTCCCGGTCAACGTCACATACCCACTGCCACCGTCGATCTCCACATCATCGGCCAACACCACCGCCGCATCCAGGATCACACCGGTCTGCCCACGCACCGCCTCACGCACCACCAACGGCCCACCCGAAACCCGCGCCTGCACCTGACCGGTGAACGCCGCACCCGCACCGAACCGCAACGAATCGATCTGCGAACTCGCCAAATACCCGTCGACGACACCAGACTCGACCACCACCCCCGCACACCCGGCGTTACCCGCAGAGTTCGCCACCAACAAGCTCAACTGAACGCTGTTGTCGAAACTCTGCGCACGACGAAACGACGGAAGCCCAGAGACCTCCAACACCGTCCCGACCTCCCGCAGATAAGCCACGCTGCCGGTATTCACCGAGATCGCCAGCGAATTACCCACCTGCGTCGCCGTCACCCCCAACGGACTCAGAAAAAGACTGCGCCGCAGCAAAACCAGCGCACCCTCCACCAGACCGGACAACGGCCCACCCGGCAACGTCGCAACCCAATCAAACGCCGCATTGAACACATGATTGACCACCACATTGATCGCCTGACCCACCGACGGCGCCCCAACCCCCCAACACGCCGCACACGACGTGACGGACGCTCTGGGTACGGCCGCCGACGACGCGGCGTGGGCAACCGAGGACACCGCGGGCTGGGCCGACGCGGCGGCCGAAGACACCGGAGCACCCGAATCGATGGCCGCGAAAGAGTTGGACGGCACTGCGGCCGACCTGCGCGGTCCGGCTTGTGCTGCCGCGGCGGCCGGCTTGGGCGACCGATTTCGGGTCGATGCCGCCGGCGCGACGGTGGCGTTTGCGCTCTCAGCGGCGGCGGTCCGGCGGTTGCCGCGTACGGGCTTGCCGGCGCGCCTGTCTCCGGCGCGGCCGGACGCGGCCGGGGAAACCCCTTTCCCTGCGGTCGCGGCGGGTCCGGGGGCATCGGCGTCCGGGGAGTCGGCATTCGCCACCGCCTGCGGGCCGGCCAACGACAACCCGAGCGCGAAGGCGGCCGCTCCGATCCGGAATCCGACATTCGGTTCTGACATGGTGGTCCTCCGGATCAGCTGATGACGGCGGGCGTCGAGAATGGCGAGGTGTTGCGCGTTGTCGGTGTCGCCGTCATGGTGATGACGTCACCGGGTGCGGCGGGACCGGCCGGCACGCTCTGCAGGAACGACCCGGCGGACTCCACGGGGAACTCGCCGAGGTAGTACCGGCCACCGGTCCCACCGCTTTGCCCGGCAGGCGAAGCGAAGACCTGCACCGTGAAGCCGCCGGAGTAGCCGGGCTCGGGTACCAGGTCGCCGGTGACGACGACGGTGTCGTCGACCTTCCGGGCACTGACGGCCTGCGGGGCGGCCTGGCCGTCATTGGCCCCGCCAGTGAGAACGATTCCAGCGCCGTTGTTCGAGTAGATCGCGTTGTCCAGGATCGCGTTCCGGTTGGAAGCCGGCCCGTTCACCAGAACCCCGGCGCCCTCGTTGCCGCTGATGGTGTTATCCCTGATCTCGACATTGGTGACCCCGGTCGGCGCGGTCGGGTTCGGGTAGTAGTCGACGGTGAGCTGTCCGCCCGCGGACTCGAAGGCGGCCTGGGCGTCCGTCGAGGTGCCGACAGCGAGTCCGAGATAGCCTCCGGCAGCGTCGAAGAGGTAGTTCAGGCCGGCGAAGGCGTTGCGCCCGGTGTTGAAGAACTGCTGGCTCAACGGCGGCGCGTTTTCGGTGAAGCCGCCGCCGAGTGGGTTGAACACACTGATGGCCGAGGGGTTCATGAGATTCTTCCGGCCGTCCGCGGGCGTGACGTCGTAGCGAACTGCGCCAGTGGAATTGAGCAGATTCACCGTAAGCGTGCCGTCTGCCGGGAGTCCGCCCGGCAGGTTGGGCAGCGTCAGGATGCCCCCGTCGTAGCCCATGTCGAGCACCACCTGCCCGGACCCATAGGTGGTGTTCTTGATGGCCAGTGTGCCGGTACCCGGCTGCCAGTCCGGCGCGGTCTGCTGTCCCTGTGTCAGTCCGGTCGGCGAAAGGTTGGTGTAGGCGAACGGCGGGATGCTGGCGTCCAGGCCAAGTGTCACACCGTCAGCCCCCATCACGTAACCGGGGCGCATCCGGCCATCCCTCATTTCAGTGAGATTGAGGAAGGCGTTGTAGCCCTGGTTGATCCCGTCTGTCGTCGGCGCGGTGCCCTGACCGGAACGGTCGAACCCGACACCGAAGTTGGCGACCGGGGCCAGCTTGGACGGCGACGTGCAGCTCGGATCGGTGCAGGCGTTGGCCCCGTCGAAGGTGGCCCAGAAGCCGCCTGGGATCGTCACGGTGCCTTTCCCTGGGCTGCCCGGCGGGTTGGCCACGATCGGCGCCTGCAGGGTCTGGACCCCGTTGGTGATGGTGATGGTCCCCTCCGACACCGTTGTGCCGAATGTCGTGACCGCCGAGGACTGTCCGGGTGCCGGCGTGTTGGAGGCACCGACGGCTTGTACGACCAGAACCGGGATATTCGCCGTCGCCTTCGTTCCTGCCTGGGTGCCCGCCGAGTCGACGTACGCCGAGTCCCTGAAGGTGATGTCGGTGTCGACCCAACGACCGAAGTACAGCCGGTTCGAACTGTTGAGATAGATGTGCCCGTAGCGGGGTTCCTCGCCCGGCGGCGGCAGGATGTCAGGATCGAGCTGGTACTGGTCGAAGTAGAGACCACGGGACCCGGTGTCGAGGTTGACCAGGACGGTTTTGGAGCCGATCTCCATGGCGATCTGCGGGTCCGCCGGCAGCGTGGGCCCGTAGAAGTCGGGATTGTTGGCGTAGGACAGGACGTAGTGACCGTCACCGGCGTAACCGTCGATCGGATTGCCGGTGGTCGCACCCTGGCCGATCCCGGCTCCCAGGGCGATGCCGTCGGACTTGTTGCCGGCGACGACGTTGCCGGAGATGACGGTGTCGGCGAAGTCGCCGTCGGCGAGCTCAATACCGTGAAGTCCGTTGCCGGTCAACTGGTTTCGGTCGATTTCCACACCCGTCACCCCGCCGGGGGCGAAGATTCCGCTGCGGAAGTTGTGCTGGATGGTGTTGCCGGAAATCGACATCTCGTCGTAGCCGCCGGGAGCCAGCACGATGCCGTGCACATTTGGCCCGTCGCTGACGTAGTTCCACGGGTTCGCCTGGCCCGGCTTGCCGATGGTGTTCTCGGTGATCTGCAACTTCGACACCGGCGCGAGAGTTTCGATGCCGGATGCGCCGTTGCCGTAGATGTTGTTGGAATCGATGACGGTGCCGCCGAGATCGGTGCCGACGGCGAACTGGATGCCGTCGTAGACGTTGTCGGAGATGTCGAAGTTGCTGATGGTCGACTTCGTCGAGCGTCCGGCGAACACGATGCCGCTGGCGGCGAAGTCCGTTACGGTACCGCCGCCGGTGAGGGTCACCCTGACGTTGTCGCCGATGAGGATTCCGGTCGAGCCGGCGTTGGCCAGGCTGCCGTTCAGATTGACACGCCGACCCGCGGTGACCGTCGACTGCGACGCGTTCGGGGTCCCGTTCGCCAGGATCAGGCCGCCGAGCGGATTCGTATCGCCCACGGGCCCTTCAAGATTGGTCTGACCGCCGTTGGTCGTCAGCCCGAGGGTGAATCCGACCTGCGGCCACTCAGCGTCGATGGTGCTGTCGAAGGTGATGTTGCCGGTGTTCGGCTGGGCGCCGCTGGCCTGGACGGTGACCGGGCCGGCCAGTTCGGCCGCCCCTACGACGCTGACGTTGCCGCCCACCGCGTTGTAGAGCCCGTTGAGGGTGAGGTCGTCCCCGTAGGTCTGGCTGCCCGCGGTGGTCACCCCTGCGGTGAGGGTGGCCCCGCCGCCGTCGGTTGTCAGACCGGTGAGCGGATTGAGTTGACCGACGCCCCGGACGAACCTCGACGTCCCCGGCGACCGGACATCGAGGGCGTGCGCACCATCGACGGTGCCGGAGAAGGTGACGTCACCCCCGGCCTGCACGGTGGTGTCGGCCGCGAGTTCGGTGACCCCGCCGACGGAGAAGTTCCCGTTCAGGGAGGTGTAACTGCCGCCGGCGAGTTGGACGTTCTGCTCATAGGTCTGGTCACCGGTGGTGCTGACCGCCTGCAGGCTCAGCGTCGACTGGCCGCCGTTGGGCCGCAACCAGATGATCTGGTTTTGCACGTCGAACATCGCGTCATAGCCGTTGTAGAGGTTGAGGCCGGTGTTGACGTTCTGGGTGTTCGTAGCCGCCCCGCTGATGTCGTCGTAGCCGACCTGGTTCACCGAGCCGTTGTTGCCGGCGACGAAGCTCCACGTCAGCGGCGGCCGCCCCTGGGTCGTCGGGAAGGTGGCCACGAACGTCGCTCCGGGCTTCAACCCGCCGTCGCTTTCCAGCGGGAAGGGCTGCGGTGCCCCGGGAAGCCGGACGCTGGTCGACGGCGCCCCGCTGTCGATGAGCGATGGCAGGCACTGCGCGGCGCACTGGGGAAAGGTCTGGGTACCCAGGACCTGCGGCTGGCCGCCGGTCTCCTGGACCGAGTATTGGGCGGCGAAGCCGAACTGGGTCAGAACCTGATAACCCGAAACCGGGTAGGTGCCCGCACCGGGAAGTGGGCTGACCGGAATGGCGTAGGGGAACTGGGCGCGCAGCGCGTCGGTGATCCCCACGGTCAGCGTCGGGTCGGTTCCGATCGGCCCGAGCTGTACCAGGAATCCGCTGGAGAGGTTTCCGGGCAACTGGAACAGCACGCTGGTGATGCTGGCGTCGCCGCTGACGCTGGGCTGAAGGCCGAAGGCCGCCCCGAAGTCGCCGGCGAAACGGCCGTCGACCGGGGGCGCATACGGGTTGGTGAAGTCGAAAACCTGATTGCCCTTGCCGCCGGAGAGGATGGCGCCGATCTGGACCGGCTGGCCGGTCGTCACCGTCGGTCCGCCGGACGGTCCGATGGTGACCGGGGCTTCGGTGATCACCGCGTCGTAGTAATTGCCCGAGGTGTAAACCATCTTGATCGGATCGGTTCCCGGCGCAACGCCTTCCCAGTAGGTCGGGTCGTAGCCGGCGAAGAAGCCGTTGCCGCCGGTGTCGAAGACGAAGGTGCGGGGGTCGTTGTCGCCGATCGCCACGTCGATGCCGTACTTCACCTGCACCTGTGCGCCGCCGCCGGGTGAGTAGTACTCGGGCATGTAATACAACGGGATCGTCGTGGTGACGCCCTGGGTTTGCGGGATGTCGA
>JAHBAP020000290.1 GCA_018500005.2 Mycobacterium sp.
GCCCCCCCCGACAACGGGAGGGGCCCCCAGCGCAGCCCACAGACGCGTCAGCCCCCCGCCAGTTTGCCAGGTCGGCCGATAACTCTCGTGCGGGCCATCCCCGGCTTCTAGCCTCACCGAGGTCAGGGGTGGGAGTCGTCCTTGCTGTCCTGCTCGATGAAGTCGATCAACACCCGGGTCACCTCCGGGGAATACAGCAGCGAGAGGTGTCCCAGTCCGTCGATGGCGACGTCGTCGCCGCCCCGGGCGGACAATTCGCAAGTCTTCGGCGGATGGACGATGTTGTCGTGGGTGGAGTAGACGCTCAGCGTCGGCGAGACCACCGCGCGGTCGCGCCGTTCGGTGTGGAACTCACCCTCCTTGAGTTCCCTTCCCACCTTGCCCAAGATCGGGCCGCGCCATTTCACCCCTGCGTGCGGGGTGCCCACCGTGATGCAGTGCGCCACCCGATTCAAACCGTTGGGGGAGTGTGAATACTCCAGGCAGACCAGTCCGCCCAGTGAGTGCGCCACGAGGGTCACCTGCCCTGCGGTGCTCTCGGCGCAGACCCGTTCGACGAACCGGTCCAACCGGGGAACATTGCGGTCAACGGTGTCGAACCATGGATAGTTGAACCCGTACAGCGGCCCCTTGCCGGCCGCGCGGAATTGCTTTGCCATCCACCAGAAGTCGGCCCGGTTCTGGAAGTACCCGTGGACAAAGACCACTGGGATTCCGTCACCCTCGCCGAACCGACGGCCGATGAAGAAGTACAGCGGAATCAACGGCTGGGTGATCAGGACGTAGTACAACTCCCGCATCATCGCCCTGGCCTGACTCTGACCCGGACGGCGTTCGACGTGCGCGGCCATCAGAAAGAACGAGCCGAACAGGTAGATGAGCGCGCCCGCCAGCAGAAGGGCCACCACGACCAGACCGAGCACCTCGAGAGCCTTGAGCGACACGGCGGAATACTAACGCGCGGGCTGCTGGTTCCGAGACCGAGGTGCGCGAGACGTTATGACAGTTGCGCGGCCAGGCTACCGCTCATCGAGTGATAGGCCGCGCGGCGTGAGTGATGCGCGCAGCGCGCACGGCGGTTCATCGAGTGAGCAGCCATGCAGAGAGCTACTCGAACTTCGTCAGCGCGGCGCCTCACTCGATGAACCCCGTAGTCATCAATACGTCACAGTGACGTATTGATGACTACGGGCTGGCCATGGGCGAGAAGCGGACCGAGGGTGCACAGGCCGCCGAGTGCGGAAAGAGCCTCGAATGCGTAGGCCTCGGCGCGCCCAGGCCTCGCCAACAGCAGGCCGGTTCATCGAGCGAGCCGCCACGCAGCGAGTCACTCGCGCTTCGTCCGCGCGGTGTTCCCACTCGATGAACGCCGAGATCATCACTGTCCGCGCGGCCTCCTACAAGCTTCGCCCAGTTCAGATTTGTGCCGATAAGCCACATTATGTCAAGTCAAGTAGAGCTTATCGCAGCAGGTAGAGCCATCGGGCCTCGCCCGACGTCGCCTCGCCGAGACCGCAAATCTCCCCCGGCGTCGAACGCCCCCGCTACGATCTCGCTGAACCGATCGCCGCCAGCCGACGCTACGAAGGACGCGCCCCCTCAATGACGATCTCATCCACACCTGGGAAGTACCGCGACGTCCGTGAGTATCTGGAAGAGCTCAACCGCCGCGGGCTCTTGCGACGGGTGTCCCGCACCACTAACAAGGACACCGAGGTGATGCCGCTGGTTCGCTGGCAATTCCGCGGTCTGCCTGCCGAGCAGCGCACCGGTTGGCTGTTCGAGAACCTCACCGATTCGCGTCACCGCAGCTTCGACGCCCAGATGGCAGTAGCCATCGTGGGCGCCTCACCGCAGGTCTACGCGGCGGCCATGGGAGTCGACTCCCCGGATCAGATCGCCGCGAAGTGGTCGGAGTGCCAGCAGAATCCGATCCCCCCGGTGACGGTTGCGGCCGCCGATGCGCCGGTCAAGGAAAACATCATCACAGGCGACGACCTGCTCACCAGCGGTGGGATCGACGCGCTGCCCGTGCCCGTGGTCAATCCGGGCACCGATTCTTCGGCCTATTTCAGCGCGCCCATCTGGATCGCCAAGGATCCCGAAACCGGCATCTACAACGCCGGCACCTACCGCGTCATGCTGAAGGCGGCTGATCGGACCGGCGTGCTGATGATGTCCGGTCAGGACGAGCGCGGCTACTGGGAGAAGGCCCGCCGGCTCGGAAAGCCGCTGGAAGCCGTGCTCATCCTGGCGCCGCCGCCAGCGCTGTCGTTGTGTGCCGTGAATAAACTGAATATCTCCGAATACGACGCGGCGGGCGCGCTCAACGGCGCACCGCTGGAGCTTGTCCAAGCCGAAACGGTGGACCTTCTCATTCCCGCCCACGCCGAGATCGCCATCGAGGGCCGCATCCGCACCGACGTTCTCGAAATGGAAGGTCCCTTCGGTGAATACGGCGGTTACGTCGGCGCCGAGGACTACCAGATGATCTTCGAAGTCACGGCCATCACGCACCGCACCAAGCCGATCCTGCAGGCCTTCATCAGCGAGATGCCGCCAAGCGAGAGCTCCTGCCTGCGCAAGTACGGCTTCGAAGGGTTCCTGGAGGAGGAACTTCGGCTCAAGTCGCCGAACATGCGCAAGGTCAGCATCCACGAGATGGGCGGAGCGTCGAATTTCGTGGTGGTCGAGTTCCACGATCCGGTCGCCGGGGAGGTGTGGAACGCCTTGAGGGCGGTGGCCTCCTCACGTGCGGCGGCGGCGTTCAAGTGGGTGGTGGGCGTCGATGACGACATCGACAGCAATGACCTCGACAGTGTGCTGTGGGCGGGGTCCTGGCGGGTGCAGCCGCGCAAGGACGTCCAGGTCCGGCGGTGGCGCAATACCGATCTGGGCCCTTCCGGCGGACCGGTCTTAGCCTCGTTCACCGGCCGCACCTGCCC
>JAHBAP020000299.1 GCA_018500005.2 Mycobacterium sp.
CCGGCGGCGCCGGGGCCATTCCCGCTGGCCGACCCGGTTGCCACGACAGGGCTGCTCCGCCGGGCCGGGTTCGCCGACATCTATCTGGAATCGGTGGACTCCCCATTCGTCTTCGAGGGCGACGGAACCGCCGCGGCCGAACGGGTGCTCAGTGCGGGGCCACTGGGTGGGGTATTCCTCGGCGCCGACGAGGACCGCCGTCGGGAAGTCATCGGCGCCGTCGTCGACGCACTGGAGCACCATCGGGGACCGGGCGGTATCGAGGTACCGGCAGCTTCGTGGTGCCTGACGGCGGTCAGGCCCGAGGGTTGAGTGCCTGACGGCGGTCAGGCCCGAGGGTTGAGTGCCTGACCGCGGTCAGGCCCGGTGGTCAGGCCTTAGCACAGTGCCTTGTAGGTCCGCCGGACGAACTTCGGCTGTACCGACTGCAGTCGCGCCAGCGTGGTGTTGCCGGCCACCGCCGCGGCCGCCGACGACAGATCCGGGAAGTTCTGGATCAGGTAGATCAGGATCAGGTCGTTCTCCGGGTCGGCCTGCCACCAGGTCCCGTACGCGCCCGGCCAGCTGAACGTTCCGCGGCCGCCCGGGCCGAACAACTGGGTGGACTTCGAGGGATCGGTCACCACCGACAGGTTCAGGCCGAACCCGCGGCCGATCCAGAACGGCATACCAAGGAACGGGTGGCGTTTCTGATCCGCGCTGAGTTGGTCGGTCCGCATCAGCCGCACCGATTCCTCGGAGAGCACGCGTACGCCCTCGACCGCGCCGCCGCCCAGCAGCATCCGGGCGAACCGCAGATAGTCGTCGGCGGTCGACACCAGGCCCGCCCCGCCCTGACAGAACCGGGGCTCCTTGACCGGGATCGGGCCCATCGCGTCGTGCCGCAACCCGCCATCGCCGAGGCGGTACATCGTCGCCGTCCGCGGCCGTTTCTCCGGGGAGACGTAGAAGCCGGTGTCGGCCATCCCCAGCGGCCCCAGTATCCGCTCGGTCAGGACGTCTTGCAGGGATCTGCCCTCGATCCGGGACAGCAGGATGCCCAGCACCTCGGTGGCCTGGCTGTAGGTCAGCCGATCGCCGGGCTGGTGGACCAGCGGAAGTGCGGCCACTTCGGCCAGCCAGTCGTCCTGGTCCTGGCGCAGCGACACGTGCGCGTAGGCGCGGCCGATGGGGCCGCCGACCGAGAACGAATAGGCCAAACCGCTGCGATGGGTCATCAGGTCGTCGATGGTGATCGCACGGGTGGCCGGCACCGTGTTGTCCAGCGCGCCGGTCGGGTCGACCAGCACCCGCATATCGGCCATCTCGGGCAGCCACCTGGTCACCGGGTCGGTCAGGGCGATCCGGCCCTGCTCGACGAGCGTCATGGCCGCCGCCACCGTGACCGGTTTGGTCATGGAGGCGATCCGGAAGACGGTATCCCGCTGCATCGGTAGCTTCGCCTCGACGTCCCGGAAGCCGATTTCGTTGGCCTGCAGCACATCTCCGCGGTGCCAGACCAGGGTCACCGCCCCGGAGAGCAGTCCGGCGTCGACCGCTTCGGCGATCGAGGACTTGTTGTCGGCGAGGCTCACCGGCGCGAGTCTACGACCGGGTGTTAGTCTGCCGAGCAGTCGACATCCTTTAACGATCCGTCCGGCGAGGCGGAGAAGGAGGTCTGGTGCAGGTGGCTACCACCGACCGGGAACTCATGTCCGAGGCGGACGTCGGGAGAACCATTTCCCGCATCGCCCACCAAATCATCGAGAAGACCGCACTCGACGGCTCCGATGCCCCCCGGGTGGTTCTGCTCGGCATCCCGACCCGCGGCGTCACGCTGGCGAATCGCCTGGCGGCGAAAATCAACGAATTCTCCGGTGTCACTGTCGCTCGCGGCGGCCTGGACATCACGCTCTACCGCGACGACCTGGACATCCAGCCGCCCCGCGCGCTGGAGGAGACCTCGATCCCGGCAGGCGGTATCGACGGCTCCCTGGTGATCCTGGTCGACGACGTGCTCTACACCGGTCGCTCGGTCCGCTCGGCGCTGGACGCGCTGCGCGATATCGGCCGCCCGAAAGCGGTGCAACTGGCGGTGCTGGTCGATCGTGGTCACCGCGAACTGCCGGTCCGCGCCGACTACGTCGGCAAGAACGTGCCCACCTCGCGGAGTGAGAACGTCAAGGTGCGCCTGGTCGAGGACGACGAGGTCGAAGGCATCTGGATCGCGCCGCAGGGAGGTCCCCAGCGATGACGACCAGACATCTGCTCTCGGCGACGGATCTGAGCCGTGACGAGGCCGTCGCGATCCTCGACAATGCCGATCGCTTCCGGTCGGCTCTGCTGGGCCGTGAGGTCAAGAAGTTGCCGACCCTGCGCGGCCGGACCATCATCACGATGTTCTACGAGAACTCCACCCGAACCCGGGTGTCCTTCGAAGTTGCCGGCAAGTGGATGAGCGCCGACGTGATCAATGTCAGCGCCTCGGGTTCCTCGGCGGCCAAGGGGGAGTCGCTGCGCGACACCGCCCTGACCTTGCGGGCGGCCGGGGCCGACATGTTGATCATCCGGCATCCGGCCTCCGGCACGCCTCAGCAGTTGGCCCAGTGGACGGCCGAACCCGGCGGCGGGGGTCCCTGCGTGGTTAACGCCGGAGATGGCACCCACGAGCATCCGAGCCAGGCATTGCTCGACGCGCTGACCATCCGGCAGCGACTGGGCGGCATCGAGGGCCGCCGGGTGGTGATCGTCGGCGACATCCTGCACAGCCGGGTGGCCCGATCCAACGTCGCACTGCTCAACACCCTGGGTGCCGAGGTGGTGCTGGTCGCACCGCCCACGCTGCTTCCGGTGGCGGTGGGCGAGTGGGGGCACGCGACCATTTCCCACGACCTGGATGCCGAACTGCCCGCCGCCGACGCGGTGATGATGCTGCGGGTGCAGGCCGAGCGGATGAACGGCGGATTCTTCCCCTCCGAGCGGGAGTACTCGGTCCGTTACGGATTGTCCGACCGCCGCCAGGGGATGCTGCCCGAGCATGCGGTGGTGCTGCATCCCGGCCCGATGCTGCGCGGTATGGAAATCTCGTTCGCTGTGCCGGATTCCTCGCAGTCGGCTGTGCTGCAACAGGTTTCCAACGGTGTGCACGTCCGGATGGCGGTTCTGTTCCATCTGCTGGTCGGCACGGATGAGGCGGTGAACGTATGAGCGGTCCGCAGGGTGGGAACGAAGCGACTCGGGAATTGAATCCGGCGGTACTCATCAAGGGGGTACGGCTCTACGGCGAGGGCGACCCGGTCGATGTGCTGGTGGCCGATGGTCAGATTGCCGAGATCGGCCCCGGCATCGAGGCCCCTGGCCGCGTCACGGTGATCGACGCCCCCGGGCAGGTCCTGCTACCCGGGCTGGTGGATCTGCACACCCACCTGCGCGAGCCGGGCCGCGAGTACGCCGAGGACATCGAAACCGGTTCGGCGGCAGCGGCACTCGGCGGCTACACCGCGGTGTTCGCGATGGCGAACACCGATCCGGTCGCCGACAGTGCGGTGGTCACCGACCATGTGTGGCGGCGCGGGCAGCAGGTCGGCCTAGTCGATGTGCACCCCGTCGGCGCGGTGACCCAGGGCCTGGAGGGCAAACAACTCACCGAGATGGGACTGATGGCGGCCGGCGTCGGCCAGGTCCGGATGTTTTCCGACGACGGCTTCTGCGTGCACGACCCATTGGTGATGCGGCGCGCCCTGGAGTACGCAGCAGGTTTGGGCGTTCTGATCGCCCAGCATGCCGAGGAACCCCGACTGACCGCCGGTGCGGTCGCCCACGAGGGGCCCAACGCCGCCCGGTTGGGGCTGGCCGGGTGGCCGCGGGCCGCCGAGGAGTCGATTGTGGTCCGCGACGCGATTCTGGCCCGTGACGCCGGTGCCCGGGTGCATATCTGCCACGCCTCCACCGCCGGAACGGTGGAGATCCTGAAATGGGCCAAGCAGCAAGGGATCTCGATCACCGCGGAGGTCACTCCGCACCACCTGATGCTCGACGACAGCCGGCTGTCCAATTATGACGGCGTCAACCGGGTCAACCCGCCACTGCGGGAGGCCTCCGATACCGAGGCGCTGCGGCAGGCACTGGCAGACGGTGTGATCGACTGCGTTGCCACCGATCACGCCCCGCACGCCGATCAGGAGAAGTGCTGCGAGTTCGCGATAGCCCGGCCGGGCATGCTGGGCCTGCAGACCGCGCTGTCGGTGGTGGCGGCGACCATGGTGAAACCCGGACTGCTGGACTGGCGCGGCGTCGCGAAGGTAATGAGCGAGAATCCCGCCCGAATCGCGCGGCTGGAAGACCAGGGCTGCCCGCTGGAGGTGGGGGAGCCGGCCAACCTGGTTGTGGTCGACGCGGACGCGACCTGGACGGTACAGGGCTCCGAGCTGGCAAGTCGTTCGGCGAACACCCCGTATGAGGCGATGACGCTGCCCGCCACGGTCACCGCCACCTTGCTGCGGGGACGGCTCACGGCCCGGGACGGCAGGGCCAACCCAGCGTGAACACGCCTACCGTCATCGGCACCTTCGTCTTCGGATTCCTGATCGTGGTGTTGATCGGCGTGGTGATCCGGCGGATGTTGCGGGGCTGGAGGCAGCGGGCCGATCGTCAGGTACAACTCATCGGCGACCTGCCGAGCATGCCCGACGCCGTCGGGCGGGCCGCCATCTCGCCCACCCGCGGCCTCTACCTCGGCTGCACTCTGGCGCCCAACTGGCTGGAACGGGTGAACGTCGGCGATCTCGGTTACCGGTGCAAGGCGGTGCTGACCCGCTACCCCGAAGGGATCCTGGTGGAACGGTCCGGAACCGGCCCGATCTGGATCCCGGAGGCGGCGATCGTCGGCATCCGGACCGAGCGCGGGCTGGCCGGCAAGGTTCTGCCCGCAACCCGGAGCGATACCGGCGGCGGGATCCTGGTGATCCGCTGGCGGTTGCCGGCCGGAACCGAAATCGACACCGGCTTCCGCGGCGACGACCGCGGCGACTATGCCCCATGGATAGGAGCGTCAGCGTGACCCAAAAGCAGGCCGTCCTGGTACTCGAGGACGGACGCGTCTACACCGGTGTCCCCTTCGGAGCGGTCGGCCAGACACTCGGCGAGGCGGTGTTCTCCACCGGCATGTCCGGCTACCAGGAGACCCTGACCGACCCCAGCTACCACCGCCAGATCGTCGTCGCCACCGCGCCGCAGATCGGTAACACCGGCTGGAACCGCGAGGACGCCGAGAGCCGGGGGGACAAGATCTGGGTAGCGGGTTACGTCGTCCGCGATCCGTCCCCGCGGGCGTCGAACTGGCGGGCTACCGGCACCCTCGATGACGAACTCATCCACCAAGGGGTGGTCGGGATCGCCGGAGTGGACACCCGGGCTATCGTCCGTCACCTGCGCACCAAGGGTTCGATGCGGGCCGGGGTCTTCTCCGGGCCGGCACTGGCCGAGCCTGACGAACTGCTGCGCCGGGTGTGCGACCAGCCCAGCATGCTGGGGGCCGATCTCTGCGGCGAGGTCAGCACCGATGAGGGCTACGTCGTGGAAGCCGAAGGCCCGCATCGTTTCACCGTCGCCGCGCTGGATCTCGGTATCAAGACCAATACCCCGCGCAATTTCGCGGTGCGCGGGATCCGCACCCACGTGCTGCCGTCGTCGGCCACCTTCGACCAGATCGCCGACCTATGTCCGGACGGGGTGTTCCTGTCCAACGGGCCGGGGGACCCGGCTACCGCAGACCGGGTCGTCGGGGTGACCCGCGAGGTCCTCGGTGCCGGAATCCCGCTGTTCGGAATCTGTTTCGGCAATCAGATCCTCGGTAGGGCGCTGGGCCGGAGCACCTACAAGATGGTGTTCGGCCACCGCGGTATCAACGTCCCGGTGATCGACCATGCGACCGGGCGGGTCGCCGTCACCGCGCAGAACCACGGCTTCGCGCTGGAGGGTGAGGCGGGGGAGCGGTTCGACACCGACTTCGGCGCGGCCGTGGTCAGCCACACCTGTGCCAATGACGGAGTCGTGGAAGGTGTGAAACTCGTTGACGGGCGCGCCTTCTCGGTGCAGTACCACCCGGAGGCGGCCGCCGGCCCGCATGACGCCAACTACCTCTTCGACCAGTTCGTCGACCTGATGGGGGGCATCAAGTGAGCCGCCCTCTTCCCGCGGGCGTGCGTGTCAGTACACCGACACGCCGTTGCCGCGATACGTACGCGCACGCTCGCGCGGGGATGGGAGTCCACTAGATGCCACGCAGAACCGACCTCAAACACGTCCTGGTGATCGGGTCCGGTCCGATCGTGATCGGCCAGGCCTGCGAGTTCGACTACTCCGGCACCCAGGCCTGCCGGGTGCTGCGTTCCGAAGGCCTGACCGTGAGCCTGGTGAACTCCAACCCGGCCACCATCATGACCGACCCGGAATACGCCGACTACACCTACGTCGAGCCGATCACCCCCGAGTTCGTCGAGAAGGTCATCGCACAGCAGGCGGAGCGGGGAAACCCGATCGACGCCCTGCTGGCCACGCTCGGCGGCCAGACCGCGCTGAACACCGCGGTGGCACTGTACGAAAACGGCGCCCTGGAGCGTTACGACGTGGAACTCATCGGGGCCGACTTCGAGGCCATCCAGCGGGGCGAGGACCGGCAGAAGTTCAAGGACATCGTCGCCAAGGTGGGCGGGGAGTCGGCGCGCTCCCGGGTCTGTTTCACCATGGACGAGGTCCGCGAGACCGTCGCCGAACTGGGCCTGCCGGTGGTCGTGCGGCCCTCGTTCACCATGGGCGGCCTGGGCTCGGGCATGGCCAAGAGCCTCGAGGACGTCGAGCGGATGGCCGGCGACGGACTCGCGGCCTCCCCGTCGGCGAACGTGCTCATCGAGGAGTCGATCTACGGCTGGAAGGAGTACGAACTCGAGCTGATGCGCGACGGCAACGATAACGTCGTCGTGGTCTGCTCGATCGAGAACGTCGACCCGATGGGCGTGCACACCGGCGACTCGGTGACCGTCGCCCCGGCCATGACGCTGACCGACCGCGAGTACCAGGTGATGCGCGATCTCGGCATCGCGATCCTGCGCGAAGTCGGGGTGGACACCGGCGGCTGCAACATCCAGTTCGCCATCGACCCCAAAGACGGCCGGCTCATCGTCATCGAGATGAACCCGCGGGTCTCCCGGTCCTCGGCGCTGGCATCCAAGGCCACCGGATTCCCGATCGCCAAAATCGCTGCCAAGCTGGCCATCGGCTACACCCTCGACGAAATCCTCAACGACATCACCAAAGAGACTCCGGCCTGCTTCGAGCCGACTCTGGACTACGTGGTGGTCAAGGCGCCGCGGTTCGCCTTCGAGAAGTTCCCCGGCGCGGACCCCACGCTCACCACCACGATGAAGTCGGTCGGTGAGGCGATGTCGTTGGGCCGCAACTTCACCGAAGCGCTCGGCAAGGTGATGCGATCGCTGGAGACCACCCGCGCCGGATTCTGGACCGCCCCCGACGACGACGGCTGGATCGACGACATCCTGACCAGGCTGCGCACCCCCACCGAGGGCCGGCTCTACGACATCGAGTTGGCGCTGCGACTGGGCGCGAGCGTGGAAGAGGTAGCGCAGGCGTCAGGCGTCGACCCTTGGTTCGTCGAGCAGATCAACTCCCTGGTGACGCTGCGGGCGGAGTTGCTGCAGGCACCGGTGCTCGACGAGAGCCTGTTGCGCCGGGCCAAGCACAACGGCCTGTCCGACCGGCAGATCGCGGCCCTGCGAACGGAATTGGCCGGCGAGGCCGGCGTGCGGTCGCTGCGCCAGCGCCTCGGTATCCACCCGGTGTTCAAGACCGTCGACACCTGCGCCGCGGAGTTCGAAGCCAAGACGCCCTACCACTACTCGACCTACGAACTGGACCCGTCTGCCGAGACCGAGGTCGCCCCGCAGACCGAGAAGCCGAAGGTACTCATCCTGGGTTCCGGACCCAACCGGATCGGGCAGGGCATCGAATTCGACTACAGCTGCGTGCACGCGGCGACGACTCTGTCCGATGCCGGCTTCGAGACGGTGATGATCAACTGCAACCCCGAGACTGTCTCCACCGACTACGACACCGCCGACCGGTTGTACTTCGAACCGCTGACCTTCGAGGACGTGCTGGAGGTTTACCACGCCGAATCCGCCTCCGGCCGAGGCGGTCCGGGCGTGGTGGGTGTCATCGTGCAACTGGGCGGACAGACCCCGCTGGCGCTGGCCCATCGGTTGGAGAACGCCGGCGTGCCGATCGTGGGCACCCGTCCGGAGGCCATCGACCTGGCCGAGGACCGCGGCCGGTTCGGTCAGGTCCTGGTCAATGCAGGGCTGCCGGCCCCGAAGTTCGGCACCGCCACCAGTTTCGAAGAGGCCCGTGAAATCGCCGCCGCCATCGGCTATCCCGTATTGGTCCGACCCTCCTACGTGCTGGGCGGACGGGGTATGGAAATCGTCTACGACGAAAAGACTCTGCACGGCTACATCACCCGTGCCACTC
>JAHBAP020000541.1 GCA_018500005.2 Mycobacterium sp.
CGAGGAACTTGTACCGACTGATAGCCGAATCCTGTTCGCCAAGGCCAGTTTCGGCTATATGGAGGACCCGGATGTCCCTGCGGTCCTGCGGCTGATCGACTCATCGGTCGACCGCGGCGACATCTCCTCTTTTCTTTCCCGCGTCGCCGTCGTGCCGGGGCCGGCGCCGACGATGGCGCGTTGGCGCCAGAGATTGTTCGTGGCGACGTCCCATCTCGCGGCAGATTCCGCCTCCTACTTCAGCCTGCCACTGGACCGAACGGCCATCGTCGGGGCCCGCATTGAGTTGTGACGCCGCGTCGCGGGGCCGTCGTCAAATCGTGCTGGCGCCCGGGCGGACCGTCAGAATCTGAGACACCGCACCGATCGGACCCGTCTGGTCGTGAATGATGCTGTAGGTCAGGCCGATTCCACTCGGGCCGATCGAAACCGTCGTGTCGAACCCGATCCATTCACCATTCGGCTCGGCGAAGAAGTGCGCGGTCAGATCGAGATTGGGAAAGGCCACCTCGCGGGGATCCACCCGCACCGCCATGCCGTTGGTGATGTCGATCAGTCCGAGCGCTCGTGCGGTCGCACTGACCGGTTCGCCGTCGAGCAACGGCACCGCGGTACGTACCCAGAAGGCGGATCGACCGGGTTCGATCTCGACGCGCCGCACCTCGGCGGAGGCTATGAAGCCACCCGGCCAGATTTCGCTGGGATTCCAGGCCTGCATGTCCGCCGGGGGTGCGATCGGGGTGAAACCGCTGCCCCGCAACGACTCGGTGTCGTAGCGCTTCATCAGCCATGCCCGGGCGAGCACCACCCCGCGGCCTCGATATGTCAGGTTCGCCTCGACCAGTTCGATCGTGCGCCCCGGCCGGATCACCGTCACGTCGACGTCGACTTCGACGTCCACCGGGACCGTTCCCAGGATGTCGAAGCTGATCCGGCCAATGACCAGGTGGCCGTTGCCGCGTGCATCCCGGTCCGCTTCGATGGCGTGCGCGAGCAGGCCGAAGGACGGGGCGATGTGCTGTTCGGCGGCGTTCCACGCACCGCCGGCGTGTTCGGTGGCCCGATAGGCGCCCGCGCCGACGCGGCGGAAGTAGGACATCCGGGAGACGCTACCGGCAGTCGGTACCGTCGCCGCGGCTGTCGAAGGCCCGGGAACCGAATCGGTATTTGATGCGACTAAGTCTGGACGAGTGCGGACGAGGGCTGGATTGACGGCCCGGCGGAAAGGGAATTTCATGACGGTCGACGCCACAGTTGCGACAAGTCCGGACAAGGTGGATGCGCGGTCGGTTCGCTTCACGGCCGCGGTCACGGCGAGCGTGCTTGCCGCGGCGCTGATCCTGGCTAATGTCGATCTCCGCGCCGCCACGGTTCTGCTTGCCGCCCAGGCGTTGGTGTTCGCCGCCGGCGCGCTATGGGGCCCGAAGAGGCACCCCTACGGTCTGGTCTTTCAACGCTTGATCACCCCCCGAAGCGGGCCGACAACGAAGACCGAGGCGGCGGAGCAGATCCGCTTCGCGCAACTGATGGGGTTCATCTTCTGCACTGTGGGTGTCCTCGGATTCGCAACCGGATCACCGCGCGTCGGTCTCATCGCAACCGGATTCGCGCTCTTCGCAGCGCTGATGCGCGCGGTGTTCGGGATATGCCTGAGCCGCGGACCCTACATGCTTGTCTGCCGGATGCGGGGCAAGGTACCTGCCTGCTGCCAGAACAAAAACACCTAACTCCTACAACGGAATTGCCCGCCGGGGAACTTTCTCGGCGCTGCGGCGACTACTCCAGAGAACCTTCTGGACAAGTCATGCACTGAGACATCGGATCGGAGACAACCGTGAATGCAGGACTCTTCATCGGTCGCATTGGCGCAATGGCGGTCGCGCTCGGCGTGGGGATGGGAGGCTTATCTCCGGTCGCCGCCTGGGCCGATGCCGGTGACACGTCGTCATCGGACTCGCGAGCATCGTCGGCGGCTTCACGAGGGGCGCAACCTGCCCGTCGGGGTCCGGCCCGGGCGCAGGCAGACTCTCCAGCCGCGAAGGGGGAGAACACTATCCGGCGCGGAGGCGCTCCAGCGCCGGCCGCCTCGCGATCACTTCCTGACTCCGTCGACACTGTCTCCGATCGGGTAGCGGCCGTATCGTCGGCCGCCACATCGCCTGCAGCGCTACCGCCATTGCCTGCTGCCGCGTCCGTGGGGCAGCCGGGAGTTGTCGTCGGCAACGTCACAGCCGCGCACGAAGCCGAGGATTCCCGTCGGCGTCTCATCGGCAACGGCACGGCCGACAACCCTGACGGCGGGTTCCTCATCGGAAAGGGTTGGAGTTACACCGAATACGCCGGCGCCTGTACCAGTGGAGCCTGTGCGGGCGGTAAGGGCGGCATTATCGGTAGCGGCGGTAACGGCTACAACGGTGGCGCCGGTGGTGCCGCAGGTTGGTTCGGAAACGGCGGCAATGGCGGCGAAGCGCTGACTGCAGGCGTTGCCGGGGGGAACGGCGGCCGCGGCGGGGCCGTCTCCTCTAACCAAATCCCCGGCCCCCAGACGGGGTCCCATAATGCAAGCCGTGCTCTGC
>JAHBAP020000342.1 GCA_018500005.2 Mycobacterium sp.
ATGATGTCCAGTTCCGCGCCCATTTCAACGGCATCGGGGAACCGGTCCTGCGGATCGCGGGCGGTGGCCCGCCCGATGAACTCGTCGAACTGCGCCGGCACGCCGTCGATTATCGAACTGGGCGGTGGAACGTCGCGCTGCAGTCGCTGATGAGCCACACTCAGTGCGCTGTCGCCTTGGAAAGGCATTGTCCCGGTGAGCAATTCGAACGCCATGACGCCCGCCGAGTAGACGTCGCTGCGCGGTCCGGTCGGGCGCCCCTCGACCTGTTCCGGGGATAGGTAGCCCGCCGTTCCGAGAATGACGCTGGTCGAGGTGATACCCGCTTCGGCGGTAGCGCGCACGAGGCCGAAATCGACGAGTTTCACCTCGCCGTCATCGGAGATCAGCACGTTCTCGGGTTTGATGTCGCGGTGCACCAATCCGGCCCGATGGGCCACTCCGAGGCCGCCTAGGACGGGGCGCAGCACCGCGGCCACGGCATGCGGCGGCATCGGACCCCGCTCCCGCAACAGCTCACGCAGGGTGCCCCCCTCGACGAGTTCCATCACCAGGAACGGGTAGGTGGCGTCCTGACCCTGGTCGTAGATCGCCACCAGTCCCGGGTGCTTCAGGCGTGCGATCGCACGGGCCTCGCGCTGGAACCGGGCCAGGAACTGATGATCGCTGGAGTAGCGGGTATCCATCACCTTCAGCGCCACCGGCCGGTCAAGGCGCGTGTCGAGGCCGCGGTACACCGTCGACATCCCACCGCTGGCGATGGGGGTCTCGACCCGGTAGCGGCCGTCGAGCACGGTTCCGACCAGGGGATCCGACGTCACGAGCCCATCCTAAGTGGGGGAGTGGGCACCTAGGAGTCGGCACTTAGACTGAACCGGTGAGCAGCATTCCGGCCGGTGTGGACGTACTCGACCCCGAAGAACCGGTCTATGACCTACCTACCGTCGCCGAGTTGCTCGGGATACCTGTGACCAAGGTGCATCAGCAGTTGCGGGACGGCCAACTGGTGGCAGTGCGCCGCAACGGCATTCCGGTGATTCCCCAGGTGTTCTTCACGGTTCCCGAATCCGGGAGAACCCATGTTGTCAAGACACTGTCCGGGTTGCTGGCGGTGATGCGCGACGGTGGATACCAGGATCCGGAGATCCTGCGGTGGATGTTCACCCCCGATCCGACGCTCACGGTGACCCGTGACGGGCTCCGCGATTCGACGCCCAACGCCCGGCCGGTCGATGCGTTGCACACCCATCAGGCTCGGGAAGTGCTTCGACGCGCGCAGGCCATGGCCTACTGACGGATTCACCGCGCCGGCGTGACCACCGGCCTGTCGGCCTTGTTCAGCACGTACCAGGCCGTCACGGCGCAGGCGGTCGCCAGCAGCACGTGCAGCCAGTAGTACATCCCATGGGAGCCGTCCGGCTTGAAGATCACCATGACCCAGGTCGAGAATCCCGCAATTAGGGCGACTGCGGACCGGGTCTGCGCCAGTGCCGAGACGATGGCCAGCGGCCAGGTGTAGTACCAGGGCAGCGCCGCCGGCACGAACAGTACGACGACCAACATCGCCCAGGCGATACCCTGCAGTGCCTCGCGGTCGGTGTGCCGGAACCGCCACCACAGCAACGGAAGTGATACCAGGATGATCCCGATACCAATCAGGCGGGCGACGTCGAGAACGGCGTAGAAATCGACCGGCAGGAAAATGCCGACCACCGCGTCGATCAGGTTCGTCAGCGCAGTGGGAACGGTGAGCCAGTTGATGATTCGCACCGAACCCTGCAGTGCGGTCAGCCAGCCGAGCCCGACCCCGGCCAACCCGGACAGCACGCCGAACACCGCGACGAACGTGACCAGCGCGGTCGCCGAGGCGAGCAGGAAGGCTCGCAACCGGTTGCCGCCGAGATGGCGTACCCAGACCCACACCATGAACGGCAAGGCCAGGACCGCGGTGGCCTTGACGGCGACGGCCACGGCGATCAGCGCACACCCGGCGATATGGCGGCCGGCGAAAGTGAACGCGATGCCGGCCATCATCAGGCCCACCATCAGCATCTCGTTGTGCACACCGCCCATCAGGTGGATGATCACCAACGGGTTCAGTGCGCAGATCCACAGCGCCACAGCACCGTTGGCGCCGACGTGCCGGGCCACCCGCGGTGCGGCCCAGATGAGCAGCGCCAGTCCGGGGAGCATGCACAGCCGCAACAGCACGGTGCCGGCCACCGTGTTGTTCCCGACGAGCATCGTCACGAACTTCGCGATCAGGATGAAGGCCGGCCCGTAGGGCGCAGTGGTAGTCATCCACACCGAACTGACGTTGTCCAAAAGGATGTTCGGATTCTCGATCGGACCCACCACGTACGGATCGAAACCGTCCCGCAGCAGCGCACCTTGTGCGAGGTATGAGTAGGTGTCGCGGCTGAAGAGGGGGACGCTGAGCAACAGTGGCAGCAGCCAGAATCCGGTCGTGGCGACCATGGTGTACTCGCTGGCCGGCTGGCCGTCAAAGAGTCTGCGGCCCAACCAGACCCACGCCGCCAGCATCACCAGCACACCCGTCCACAGCACCAGGGAGGACACCACCAGGCCATGTCCGAATCGCAGCCAGGACAGGTGCAGCGCCTCCAGCGACGGGTCGTGCTGACGGGTGCTGCCGGCGCCCAGGCCGCCGATGGCGATCAGGGTCGCCCCCGCGAATCCCAGCTGTGCAGGGCGGCTTTCGTCGCTGCGCGCGAAGGCAAGCAGCCGAGTCAGGCCGGTGGTTTCAGGTGCCGTGGCGTGGGACATCTGTTTCTAGGCCGACCGGTTTGCGGCCAAACCGGCGAGCTCGGTCAGACCCGTTTTCGCCGGTGTGTTGATCGGTGTGTGCTCCAGAACGTCCAGCGCGCGCCGGGTGAGCAGTCCGATGCGGTCCTCGACCGCGGCCAGGGCGCCGACCGACTCGATCACCGAACACAGTTCGCTTACCTGGGATTCGGTGAGATCGGCGCCTACCGAGGAGCGCAGCAGTGCCGCGCCGCTCGGGTCGGGTCGTTCGGCGCGTTCAACGGCCACGGCCAGCAGCACTGGGGGCTTGCCGGACCGCAGATCGTCGCCGGACGGGTTCCCGGTGACCG
>JAHBAP020000109.1 GCA_018500005.2 Mycobacterium sp.
CGGAGGGGGGTGGGGGCCGGGGCCCACGCGGACAGGTGGGAGCGCGGCCACCGGCCCCCCGCCGCCGGTAGGGGCGAAACCCTCGCCGGGGGTCAGAACGGGGAGGGTTGCGGTAGCCACGATCGTGACCGGTAATCCGTTGTGCTGCCCCAGCTTCCCGGACGCCAGCATCGCACGACATATGGTCTTCAACGCGTCGTGGTTGCGCTGCCCGGCGGTCCGGGTATCACCGGCGATCTGGGCCTCGGACGGCCTGCCGTCAACACACTGTTCGTCATTGTCGGGGTTGCAGAATCCGGGAGCGGCGAGTTTCGCGAAGACGGCGTCAAGCGCAGCGCGCAGCTCGGGGTCGACCCATCCTGCGATCCGGCTCATTCCGTCGAGCTCCTGGTTTCCCAGGGTGATGCCACGCTTGCGCGCGTGCTCACGCTCGTCATCGAGCGTGCCGTCTTGGTCGAGGTAACCCATCAGCTGGCGTGCGACCGTGCGCAATCCTTCCGGGGTCAGTCCACCTGCCAGCTGCGCCAGCTGGGACTCTGCTTCCGCCCTGGTGTCGGGACCGACATCAGACGGCAGTTGAGCCATGAAGTCCCGGATCACTGTCACATGCTCGGTACCGATCTCGCCGCGCGCCTGGGCGGAAGCGGTTGAAGCCAGCGCGGGTTCCAGTGGCTCGCCCGTGACAGCCCGGCGCGACCCGAGCAGAGCGGCCTCGGCGAGCCGGCGACCGGCATCGGCACCGCTGATCCCCAGCCGGTGCGACAACACCATCCGCCACGACTTGGCGCCCATTTCCTTTGCGTTGGCCTGGGACTGCAGATGCGTGATCAGAGCATGCTCCACGGCAGGCTGTCGGCGCCGGTGGGTCTCCAGGCGGTCAAGTACCGCCAGGACCTGCGGGGCGGCCAGCGAGTGGAGCGTGAGTGAGGCCAGCTTGTCCCAGGCGGCATCGAGACCATCCAATGCGATCATCACCGCATCACCGTCAACGGTTCGCGACTCCATGAATCGAACAATAGTTCGAGGATCCGACAAGTTCGGCGCCGCTAACTGGATCGGCGGGAGTCTCTGGGTGAGGGGCAGCAGGTCGGTGTTCATGGAGCGCGCCGCACACGCGAGCGGCAAGGCCATCGAGGATCACGCCGCCGAACGGATGAAGGCGCCATAGCGCGCCGCGCATTCTCAGATCGGACGTACGTCGCCGACGATCCGTTCCAGCGTGCGCCGGCAGCCCGCGCTCATCGCCGGATTGGAGTCCGCGTAGTACCAAACCGCGCCCATCGCCTGCTCGAACGCCCAAGCCCGCCCGCGCAGCCATTCCGCCTCGCCGCAACCGAGGCGGTCCTGCAGCACTTCGCGCCGGTCGGCATCCAGCAGATGCCAGGCACTGACGAGGTCGAGCGCCGGGTCGGCGGCCCGCAGTCCGCCGACGTCGAGGACACCCGTCAGTCGCCCGTCGCGGACAAGGAGGTTCTGTGGCATCAGGTCGGCGTGGTTCATCACGTCGGCGTCGTCGCCACGGGAGATGTCCCGCATCTCGTTCCAGATCGCGCTCAAGGTGCCGACGTCAAGCAGTCTCTCGCTGTTGCGCAGGCATTCCTGCATCCAATCGTCGTGGGTGGCCAGCTCTCCGCCGCGCCCGGAGCCCGGGTACGTGCGCCCGCAGGTGTCGAGGGCCCGCACCGCACTGATGAAATCCCCCAGGCTTGTTGCGAAGGAATTGGAAGCACTGCAGCTGTCGGCCGTTGCGATCTCCCCCGGTAGCCAGGTGTAGATCGACCATGGCAGTGGATAGCCTGCACCGGGCTCGCAGATTGCGATGGGACACGGAGTGGCAATCGGTGTCCGGCCGAATAGTTCCTCAGCGGCTGCGGCCTCGGCGTGCAACCGCTTCCGCGCGGCGCCAACGCTTTCCGGCACGATCGGGAACCGCGCCACGAACTCGTCGCCGATCCGGAAAATGGCATTCAGCGTGCCGGGACCCGGAACCGCGCGGACCTCGAGGCCGCACCCCCGGGGAAACTGCTCGGCGATCAGCATGCGAACTGTGGCGGTCGACACCGACCATTGGCCAGGGTGCATCGTCGGTAGCGTTGCTAGATCTCCAACACCGTCGGCACGATCATCGGCTGACGCCGGTAGGTCTCGCCGACCCACTTGCCGACGGTGCGACGTACCGCCTGAGCGATCCGCACCGGGTCGGTGACGTTATCGGCGGCAAGGGATTCCAGTTCCTGGGTGACCCTGCGGGCGGCGGGTTCGAGAGCCTTGGGATCCTCGGAGAAGCCCCGCGAGGACAGGTGCGGGGCCGCCGCACTTCGCCCGGTACCGCGGTGCACCACGACGGTGACGGCGATGAAGCCGGAACTCAGGATGAGCCGCTCCCCCAGCGTGGCGTCCCCGACGTCGCCGCCGACCAGTCCGTCGATGAACATCTTGCCCACCGGTACCGCCCCGGCGATGCTGGCCTGCCCGGCCATCAGGTCGACGCTGACGCCGTTCTCGGCCAGCATGATGTTCTGCTCGGGAACCCCGGTACGGATGGCAAGTTTGGCGTTGGCCCGCAGATGCCGCCAGTGCCCGTGCACCGGCATCACGTTGCGCGGCCGGACCGCGTTGTAGAGGAACAGCAACTCACCGGCGTAGGCGTGGCCCGAAACATGAACGCGCGCCTGCTGATTGGTGACCACCCGCGCGCCGACCTTGGAGAGCGCGTCGATCACCCCGAACACCGCCTCTTCGTTACCCGGGATCAACGAGGACGACAGGATGATCAGGTCGTTGGCGGTGATGGAGATGCTGCGGTGCTCACCGCGCGACATCCGGGACAGCGCGGAGAGTGGCTCGCCCTGGGTACCGGTGGTGATGAGCACCAACCGGTCCGGCGGCATCATCTCGGCTGCCGAGATGTCCACCACGTCGCGGTCCTCGACGGTCAGGAATCCCAGTTCCCGGGCGATCGCCATATTGCGGACCATCGAGCGGCCGACGAAGGACACCCGACGGCCCAATGCCACCGCGGCGTCGACGATCTGCTGGACCCTATCGACGTTGGAGGCGAAGCAGGCCACCAGCACCCGTTGGCCCTCGGCGTTGCGGATCAACCTGTGCAGGGTCGGCCCGATCTCGCTCTCCGAGGGACCGACGCCGGGAATCTCGGCGTTGGTGGAATCGCACAGGAACAAATCGACGCCGGCGTCGCCGAGGCGCGACATGCCGGGCAGGTCGGTGGGGCGGCCGTCCATCGGCAGCTGATCGAGTTTGATGTCGCCGGTGTGCAGCACCGTCCCGGCACCGGTGTGGATGGCGATCGCGAGCGCATCCGGGATGGAATGGTTGACCGCGAAGTACTGGCATTCGAAAACACCATGCGTACTACGTTGTCCCTCAGCGACTTCCACGAAGTTCGGGTTGATGCGGTGCTCCCGACACTTGGCCGCGACCAGGGCCAGGGTGAACTTGGAGCCGACGATCGGGATGTCGCTGCGCAGTTTGAGCAGGAACGGGATCGCCCCGATGTGGTCTTCGTGCGCATGGGTCAGGACGAGCGCTTCGATGTCCTCGACGCGGTCCTCGATATGGCGTAGGTCCGGCAGGATCAGGTCGACGCCGGGCTCGTCGTGGCTGGGGAACAGCACCCCGCAATCGACGATGAGCAGACGGCCCAGGTGCTCGAAAACCGTCATGTTCCGGCCTATTTCGCCGATACCGCCCAGCGCGGTGACCCGCAGCGCACCCGGAGCCAGCGGGCCGGGCGGGCGAAGATCTTCGTTGTTCACCGGCGGAGCCGGTCTGCCGGCGACTTCACGCCGAGCACCGCCGCCGCTCGCATATCGGCGGCCAGCTCGTCGAGTTCCTCGGCGGTCGCGGGCATCTGGGGCAGCCTTGGGTCACCGGCCTCGAACCCCAACAGCCGCAGCCCGGCCTTGGACATCGTCACCCCGCCGAGCCTGCTCTGCGCGGCGTTCAGGGGGCTCAGCGACACGCTGATCTTGCGGGCGGTGGCCAGGTCGCCGGAGTTGAAGGCACTCACCATGTCGCGCAGTTGGCCGGCGGCCAGGTGGCCCCAGACGCTGACCACGCCGGCAGCACCCATCGCCAGCCAGGGCAGGTTCAGCGCGTCGTCGCCGGAGTAGTAGGCCAGGCCGGTCTCGGCCATGATCTGTGCCGCCCCGTGCAGATCTCCCTTGGCGTCCTTGACCGCGACGATATTGGGGTGCGCCGCCAGGGCACGCAGGGTGCCCCACTCGATCGGCACCACCGAGCGCGGTGGGATGTCGTAAAGCATGACGGGCAGGTCGGTGGCGTCGGCGACCGCAGTGAAGTGGGCCAGCAGGCCGGACTGCGGCGGGCGCGAGTAGTACGGGGTGACCACGAGCAGGCCGTGGGCGCCCGCGGCGGCCGCGGCCTCGGCCAGGTGCACGCTGTGTGCGGTGTCGTAGGTGCCGACACCGGCGATGATGCGGGCCCGGTCGCCGACGGCGTCGAGCACGGCTCGCAAGACTGCCGTCTTCTCGGCGTCGGTGGTGGTGGGCGATTCCCCGGTGGTGCCGGACACCACCAGCCCGTCACAGCCGTCGTCGACCAGTCGGCTGGCCAGCCGCGCGGCCGTATAGGTGTCCAGCGCGCCGTCCGGCGTGAACGGCGTCACCATCGCGGTCAGTACCGTGCCCAGCCTGGCGCTGGCGTCGAATCCGCTGGTGCTCACGGGCCCCTAGATTACCCGCTTGAAATCAGACGTCCGTCGCCAGCGGGCTGGTCGCCACCTCGGTGCCGTCGGCCAGGGCGGTGATCTCGAAGTCCGCGAATGCCGCCGGAGCGACGGCGGCCAGTTCGCGCAGGCAGGCGATTGCCAGCCGGCGGATCTCGACGTCGGCGTGCTCGCTGGCCCGGATGGCGATGAAGTGCCGCCAGGCCCGATAGTTGCCGGTCACCACGATCCGGGTCTCGGTGTCGTTAGGCAGCTCCGCCCTGGCGGCCTGCCGGGCCTGTTTGCGGCGCAGCACGGCTCTGCTTTCGGCAGGCTCGCCGGCCATGAACTTGGCCTCCAGCTTGGCCAGCAGTTCCAGATAGACCCGTCGGCTGGCATCCGCGGCGTCCAGCACCAACTGCTGCAGTTCGGGGTCGTCCTCCAGGCCGGGCGGGATGACCACCTCGGCGTCGTCCTCTGGCACATAGCGCTGGGAGAGCTGGGAGTAGGAGAAGTGCCGGTGCCGGATCAGCTCGTGGGTGCAGGAGCGGGAGATGCCGGTGATGTAGAAGGTCACCGAGGCGTGCTCGAGCACCGCGACGTGCCCGACGTCGATGATGTGCTTGAGGTAGGAAGCGTTGGTCGCGGTCCGTGGGTTTGGTTTGGACCAGCTCTGGTAGCAGGCGCGTCCGGCGAACTCGACCAGCGCCTGGCCGCCGTCGGCGTCGGTGTCCCAGGGGACGTCGGCGGGGGCCATGAACTCGGTCCTGGCGATCAGTTGCACGCGCAGCGGCGCGGTCTCGGCCACGGGACAACCCTAGTGCGCGCGGCGGATCGCTACCCCAACGCCACGGCGACGGCCTTGACCGTCGGCCTCCCGGCATCGTCGAGCAGCGTAAGGGTGTCCCCCGAGATGCGATAGCCGCGCACCGCCTGCAGCACCGACAGGATCGTCTGTTCCTGCTGCATGGCCTCCGGCGGGCCGGCCATCATGGTGGTCGCCATCTGGGCGAACGTCAGCGAGTCGCCCTGCAGCGCATAGCCGCCCATCAGCCGGTTCACCCCGCCGGAACCCGCCACGCGACCGTCCTGACCGTGCAGGACGATATGCGGCTCACGGGCCCCGTCGGTCACCGTCACGGGCCGACCCGCGACCTCGACCAGTTTCCAGTAGGTGTCGGTGAGCGAGGCGTCGGGCACCAGCGGCGCCTCCTCCGGCGCCGGTACCGCGGCGACGAGCAAATCGACCGGTGCGGGATTGAGCGGATCGACCTGGTAGCGCTCGGTGGTTGTGAACAGCAGGCGGTCCGAGACGGTGATCCGGGCCCGGACGGCGTAGACGGAGCCGGGGTTGACCGCGGAGCGGGGGTAGAGAACGGCGAACGGAATCGGCGACTGCCGGCCGTTCAGGGCGGCGCTTGTCTGGCCGAGAACCGTCGCCGGGGCGTCGGCCCGAGAAACGTCCTCGACCGTCACCGTCAGCACCCCCTCCGGGGGCAGTGCGATGCGTTCGGAGTGCACGACAGTGCCGGTCAATGTCAGCATCGGCCCTCCTTCGTCGGCGCCGGCATCGGCGCATCCGAGCATCATCGCCACGCCCAGCAGGGCGAGAATCGCGGGCAGTCTCATACCGACCGATGGTAGGCACGGAGCGCAGAGACCAGGTCACCGCGCCGGCCGACGGTCACCTGACCCAGCCCCAGCCAGCCGGCCATCGACCGCAACTCGCCGGCCAAGGCGGCGGCTACTCGCTCCGGGGCACGGCCGGGCTCGATGAAAGCGCCGATCACCCGCAGTACACCCGCGGCCCGGTCGGCTTTGAGGTCGACCCGCGCGACCAGTTCCCCGTCGAGCAGAAACGGCCACACGTAGTAGCCGAACC
>JAHBAP020000580.1 GCA_018500005.2 Mycobacterium sp.
CGTTCGTCCCGGCAGGGGATCGGCAGGGGGGGCTCCCGGTTTCCCATCGCCACGTGGGCGTGGGGGCTTCTGGGGCGCGCCGCCTTGCCCCGACTCCTCAGCCCCGCCGACTCCGGCGGCGGGCCCGCCGAAACCGCCGTCGTCCTGCGGTCCCTGGCCCGCCACGCCGTCAGCGTCCCGCTTGCCGAGACCGACGTCCTGGCCGGCTGGTTGGCAACCGTTGCGGGAATCGAGCTGACCGAAACCGGACCCCTGACAGTCGCCTTCGGCCGAGCCACCCGCAACAGTGGACGGATCACTGCCGCCGTCCCGGCCGTACCGTATGCGGCGTCCGCCACTCAGGTGGTGCTCGCATTGCGAGATGGCGAACGCCTTCTCGTCGCCGCCCGCGATCCCGGTGATCTCTACATCACCGAGGGACACAACCCCGGAGGCGAGCAGCGCGACACGGTCGCCGTCGACGAGAACTACGACTCCTTCGCGGTACTGGACGGTGCGGCAACCGAGCTCACCCGGCGGGGCGCGTGGGCACGTTGCATGCAGATCATCGGCACACTGGATGCCGCGGTGGAGTTCTCCGTCGCCCACACTCGCCAACGCGAGCAGTTCGGCCGCCCGCTCAGCGCCTTCCAAGCGGTTCAGCGCACTTTGGCGGGTATGGCCGGTGAAGTTGAGCGTGCCCGCGCCGTCGCCAATCTCGCCGTCGCGGCCGCCATCGAGTTCGGGTTCGACAGCCCCCAGACCGACTTCGCGGTTACGGTCGCGAAAGTGACTCTGGGACAAGTGTTGCCGAGTGTCGTAACCTCCGCACATCAATTGCACGGAGCCATCGGCGTGACAATCGAACACCACCTCTGGCTTGCCACCATGCGGGCCCGCAGTTGGATCGAGGAGTTCGGCGATAACGCGCGATACGCCCAGGGCCTGGGCCGGCTGACGTTGGCGGCCACTGATCCATGGGACGTCATCATCGGCAGGGTCGCTTCGGCGCGGCCGGCCGCAACCTAAGCACGATCGGAGCCCGAGAAGAACCGGTCAACGGTTTGCTTCGCAAGGAATTCTCTTATTCCGCACGCAAGGAATCAGGCGTAGGCTCAAACTCCCGCACCTGGAGCACTCCGATGATCCAGTCCGAAATCAATCTCCTCATACAAGAATTGGCCGCAGCAGACCAACTCGAAGACATTCAGAACAAAGTCAAGGTCGCCGCTCGGCGGATCGCGGCCTCGGAGGGATCGACTTTCGTCCTTCTCGACGGTGAATGCTGCTATTACGCCGACGAAGACTCGATGAGTCCGTTGTGGAAGGGCCAGCGATTCCCCGCCACACAATGTGTGAGTGGCTGGGCGATGATGCACCGGACCACCGTTGTGATCCCCGACATTCGCAACGACGAACGGGTGCCACAAGATGCGTATCGCCCCACGTTCGTACGCAGTCTCGTCATGGCACCGATGCTGGCGCCCGAGCCACTCGGTGCCATCGGGGTGTACTGGTCACGACCGCGGCGTCCGACTCCGGAAGTGGCCGACGTGATGGAGTCCCTGGCCGGGATAGCCGCCAAGGAACTACTCCGATTTCCCGACGGTCTTCCGGATCCGAGCTTCAAACCGGCGTGGGCAACAGTGCGGTGATCAGCTACCTGTCCAGTTCGGCGCGCGCTTCTCGGCGAAGGCGACCGCACCTTCCTTGGCGTCCTTGGACCCGAACACCGGCATGATGATCTTGATCTGTTCGCTCCACTGATCTTCCGGGCTCCAACCGCGGGATTCAACGATCACCCGTTTGGTCGCCGCAACCGCCAGTGGACCGTTCGCGGTGATGCGGGAAGCCAACTCGACGGCGGCATCCAATGCGTGCCCAGGCTCGGAAAGTACGTTGACCAGCCCCAGTTCGTGCGCGCGCGGAGCGGGAAGGCTCTCACCGGTCAACGCCAACTCCATCGCGATCTGGTAGGGAATGCGTTGCGGCAGGCGTAGCAGGCCACCGCCGGCTGCGACCAGTCCACGCTTCACCTCCGGGATGCCGAAGGCCGAATTGCTGGCCGCGACAATGAGATCGGTTGCAAGCGCCAATTCCGTCCCGCCGGCCAACGCGTAACCCTCGACCGCCGCGATGATCGGTTTGACCGGCGGGCGTTCGGTGAATCCGAGCCCCCGGCCCTTGACCGCAACGTTCTCACCCCGGGCGAAGGCCTTCAGATCCATGCCCGCGCAGAAAGAGCCTCCGGCGCCGGTGACGATTCCCACCGACAAACCCGGATCGTCATCGAGCCGGTCCGCCGCGGCGGCGAGCGCGGGACTGACTTCGGCGTTGACGGCGTTCTTCGCCTCGGGCCGGTTGATGGGGATGATCAGAATTCGGTCGCGTTGCTCGACCAGGACGGAGTCGGAGTCGGTCATGCGCCGATCGTAGCCAGCCAAGGGAGCCGCGGTACCGGACGGCATAATGACCGTTGTGGCCAACGCGGACATCCACCCCGAATTACGCCGGGTGGCTCGGTTCGTCCCCAGACAGGCCGTCTATCCGTGGTCGGTTCGGGTGTTGCGGAGAATCGAGCGCGCTCGCAGGGTGGAGAGTTCAGGCGTCGAGATTCTGACGCTGCCTTCCGGTCCCGGTATCCGCCTGTACCGACCGGCCCGCGCCGCCGACTCGGTGCCGGCGCTGCTGTGGATTCACGGCGGCGGATACGTGATCGGCACCGCCGCCCAGGACGACGATTTCTGCCGGGCCTTCACCCGCAAGCTGGGTATCGCGGTGGCCGCCGTGGACTATCGGCTGGCCCCGGAGCATCCCTATCCGACCCCGCTGGAAGACTGCTACAGCGCGCTGACCTGGCTGGCGGACCTACCTGGCATCGATCCGGGCCGCATGGCGATCGGCGGCGCGAGCGCCGGCGGCGGCCTGGCTGCGGCACTGGCATTCCTGGCCCGGGACCGCGGCGAAATCAGGCCGGTAATGCAGCTGCTGTCATATCCGATGCTCGACGACCGCACCATCGATCCAGCACTGGACGACGAAGGTTTTCGGCTGTGGAACACCGCCAGCAACCGACTCGGTTGGAATTCCTACCTTGGCGGAGCGGACCGGTCCGAGGCGGTTCCCGCCCGTCGCGACGACCTGGCCGGCCTGCCGCCGGCCTGGATCGGGGTCGGTACATTGGATCTGTTCCATGCCGAGGACCTGGCCTATGCTCGCCGACTCGAAGCCGCCGGCGTCCCCTGCACCGTGTACGAGGTCCCCGGCGCCTTCCACGGCTTCGACAAACTCGCGCCGAAAGCTTCCATATCGCGGGCCTACTTCGACGGTAAGTGCGCGAGCCTGCGCCGTGTCATGACCGGGGTGATGTGAGGTGTCCACAGCACTGAGTCGCGAACAGAACGACCTGCGCGAGGCGGTCGCCGACCTGATGACCAAGAGGTCCTCGGAACAGGATGTTCGACGACTGATGGCCGCCGACGGCCCCGACAACGCGGTGTGGGCCGATTTGGCGGCGATGGGACTGCTGGGACTGGTCATACCGGAGGAGTTCGGCGGCTCCGGCGCGGGTGCCGCCGAATTGGCGGTGGTGAGCGAACAGATGGGCCGGGCACTGCTGTGTGCGCCGTATCTGGCCACCGCGGTGCTGACGCCGTATCTGCTTCTGGCACTGGCGGATACCTCCGAGTGCGCCGAGACGCTGCCCCGGATCGCCGCCGGAGAGTTGGTGACGACGGTGGCATTCGCCGAAACGGGCTCGGCCCGACCGCCGGAGCAACCGGGCACCGTCGCAACCCAGACCGTCGACGGCTGGGTGCTGACCGGGGTGAAGACCTACGTTCTGGATGCCGACACCGCAGAGCGGATCTATGTCGCGGCCCAATCCCCCTCCGGCGTAGCGATATTCGCCGTCGACCGCGGCGCAGAAGGTCTTGCGGTCACCCGTTTGGACACCGTCGACCAGACCCGGAAACAGGGACGGCTCACGTTCACCCAAACCCCGGCCCGATTGATCGGAAGTCCGGATGCGGGAGCGTCGGCCCTCGACGAGGCGCTGGATCGGGCGGCGGTGGCGCTGATCGCCGAGCAGGCCGGCGGTGCGATGCATGTGATGCAGATGGCGGCGGACTACGCGCGCAGCCGACATCAGTTCGGCCGGGCGATCGGGAGCTTCCAGTCAGTCAAGCACCTGTGCGTCGACATGCTCCTCGACGCCCAGTCGGCGCTGTCGTCGGCCCGCCACGTCGCCGCTGCGTTCGACGCATCCGAACCGGACCGCTTCGTCGATCTTGCTCTCGCCCAGGCCTTCTGCGCGGACACCTTCGTGTCGACGGCAGCCACCAACATCCAGGTGCACGGCGGCATCGGGTTTACCTGGGAGCACCCCGCACACCTCTACCTGCGCCGCGCCCGCACCGACGCACAGATATTCGGCGCCCCGGCATGGCACCGCGAGCGCTACATAGAACTGCGCGAGGAGATCTGATGGGTACCAGGACCGAGGTCCGTCAGTGGC
>JAHBAP020000566.1 GCA_018500005.2 Mycobacterium sp.
CGGGAACGGGCCGAAACGCGCTGGGCAACACCAGCGAGCTGATGGCAGCGTTGACAGGAGACTGGTCGCTGAGCAGGTGCGGGTTGAAGCCGGCGCCGATCGAGTCGATCGCCACGATGATCTGGGCCGCTTTGGCGGCCGGCGCCGCCGGCTGCGACGTCTGGGTGCTCTGCGGCGCCGGTGGCGGGTCTGCGGCGCAACCGGCGGCCAGCACCAGCGCCATCACGCCTGCACCTGCCTGCAGTCTGCGTGGGCGGCTCAGCACGCCCCACAGCGTATCGGCACGGGTGGAGGTCTTCGTCCGACGAGCGTCCTAGGCGGTCCCTGCCGTGGCCGGGTCGTGGATCGGCATGTCCAGCGTGATGTCACCGATATTGATGTAGCCGAACGCCGTGAAGTTCTCGAAGTTCGTCGCCGAACTGGTGATCTGCAGCTTGAGCGTGCCGCCCGCCGGTGCGGTGTAAGCGATGTCGGCCATCGGGATGCTGACGGTGTGTTCGCGCCCGTCGAGTGCCACCGGGATCGGTGTGACGACATTGCCGAGGACCTTCTTGGTCGTGTCGTCGACCAGCTGCGCGTAGACAGTGCGGCTGTTTCCCAATCCCTTGTAGCTGAAGGACAGCGTGGGGGCGCCCACGATCTGGCTGCCAGCCGGTGGGGTGACGGTCATGTTGACCGCGTTCCGGGCCAGACTGCCGTTGCCGATCGACAGCAGCGGGAAGACCCCGGGAACCAGGCCCGGACCTGAGCCGCCGATCACCGGTACCAGGACCAGCCCGCCTCCGGCGCCGGTTTGGGTAAGGGGATCGGGCAGATTGAACCCGTCCTGGAACGGCAGGAGATTCGAACTGTAGTAATCACCCAGCTGGTCGTACCACTGGAATGCCTTGATCTCGGTGGTCGCGTCATCGACGCCCACCAGGTAGCGGTCGAGCCATTTGAGGTTGTCGACGAAGCCGCGGTCGGCCTGCTCCGAGTTGAGCGGGACGTTGCATTGGCCGTGGCCGCCGCAGAACCACACCATCTTCGTCTGGGTCCCCGCACCCAGCAGAGCAATGGCGTTGGCGACCGACTCCTGCAGTTCGAAGAGCACATCCTGGATGCCCTGGAAGATCAGCGTGGGCGCGGTGATGCCCGGAGCCAGGATGGTCGGCCCGGCGCTGGCGAGTACGGCCTGGGAGGTCTCGTTGAGCCGCCCGGTCAGGACTCCGCTGAGCACACCCTTGTAGACCTGGGAGTTGACGTCGGTACCGGAGGCCAGCAGCAGCCCCGCCAGCAGCGTGCCGAACCCGGTCTTGAACTGGTTGCCATTCGGGTAGAGAGCACTGAGCAGCGAGTTCCAGCTGATCTCCGGGGCGATGGCGTCGACGCGTGGGTCGGTGCCGGCGGTGGTCCACGGGATACCGCCCCCGTAGGAGCCGCCCACCATGCCGATCAGCGGATCGCCGGTCGCCGGGTTCTCCAGTGCCGCCTGGGTCCGCGCCGGGTTGTCCTGGCTGGTGAGCCAGGAGATCAACGCCGAGGTGTCGCGCGCCTCGAAGAACGGGGCGTCGATCTGCATTCCGGGCAGGCTCGGATCCTTGGTGGCGAAACTCCCGCGCGGATCCCAACTGATGACGTTGAAGCCGGTCGAGGCGATGTAGGAGGGACCGCCGTCGGGCGAGATCCACTCGCCGTCGCGCAGCACCGGCAGGCCGGGGGTGAGGCTGCCCAACTCGGTGGCTCCCAGTTGGCCGTTCGGATCGGTGGGGTTGGTGATGCCGGGGGTTCCCAACCCGGGGCCGAGCAGGACGGTTGGTGCCGATGCCACGACACCGGTGGCCACGTCGGTTGCCGGGAAGTAGTTGGCGCTGACCATGAGTCCGTCGAAGGACTCAACTTTGGTGGTGAAGGCGGTCGGCCTGCCGGCGGCCACCTCATTGGGTTTGACGTTGAAGGCCACCACCTGCGAGGCGCCGATGATCGGCGCCAGCAGGCTGTTGACGAGTGGTATCTGCTGGAGCAGTCCGATCACGGTCGGGGCGATCAGCCCGACGAGTGGGATCTTGACCAGGAAGGTGTCGAACTTGGTCTGCTCGGAGACCCGGATCTTGAAGGACTCGGTCGTACCGGCTGTGCTCAGCGCGGTGACGTCCGGGATGTAGAAGAACTGGCCGGAATCGCTGAACAAGGTGGCCTGCGAGAAGATGTCGTCGCTGACGGCGCCGAGCTTACCGCCGAGGCTGGGATCCGAGACCGTCTCGTACTTCAGCGGATTGGACGAGGTAGCGCCCACAGTGGCGACCAGCATGCCCGGGTAGTTCTTTCCATCGAACTGTCCGCCCCAGGTGACTGACGGGTTGACGGCGATGCGCGCACCCGCCGTCGCGGACGCCTTCGCAGACTGGCCGGCGACCGGGACGGAGGCCTGCGCCGCGCCGCCAGAACGATGACGGCTGGCCGCGGGTAGCGCCACGTCGACACTGGGGGTATGCCGCGAAATCGACTCCGCTGCAGCGGCTTTGGCGGCTGCACGTGGCGCGGTCCGAACCTGGCGAGCGGAGCGTTGGGCCGGCCTCGGGTGTGCCGCCTGCGCTCGACTGTCAGTGGTCCGCGCCGGATCCGATCCGGTATCGGCGGCGGCTTCACCGACCGCGAACCAGGCCGCTCCCACTCCCAGAGCCACCGCCAGGCCGCCAACCCGTCCGACGAACTTCGAAGGCTCCACGTTCGTTCCTCCCGTTTGCGACGCACCTGGACACGGTGGATGTCGAGTAGTGAAACGGGAACGTACAACAAACAAGGCCATGGGGAACACGAGTCACGAATATTCGCCGCGTCCCGAATCGGCTACGTCCCGAATCGGCTATGTCCCGAAACGGCTATGTCCCGAAACGGAACTTCCGCACGTCGCGAACGGGGCCATACACCGGGCGGGTAAACCGTGAGAGTTATTGCCGCTGAATGGCTTTGCGGCTTTAGGCCTTCTGCGCCTTGGCCCGCGACCGGTTCCGCGCCCGAGTGGTGGCGTCGAGGTCCACCTTGCGTACCCGAACGATCTCGGGGGTGACCTCGACGCATTCGTCGGCGGCGCAGAACTCCATCGCCTGTTCGAGGTCGAGCTCCATCGGACGCGCCAGGGTCTCCATGACGTCGGCGGTGGAGGAGCGCATGTTGGTGAGCTTCTTCTCGCGGGTGACGTTGACGTCGAGATCCTCGGCGCGCGGGTTGATGCCGACGACGTGGCCCTCGTAGGTGTCGTCGCCGGGCTCGACGAAGAAGGTGCCGCGGTCGGCGAGTTGGATCATCGCGAACGGGGTCACCGATCCGGCGCGGTCGCTGACCAGCGAGCCGGTGTGCCGCGCGCGGATCTCCCCAGCCCAGGGCCGATAGCCGTCGAACACCGCGTTGGCGATGCCGGTGCCGCGGGTCAGGGTGAGGAAATCGGTCCGGAATCCGATGAGTCCGCGGGACGGGACGATGAAGTCCATCCGCACCCACCCGGCGGCGTGGTTGGTCATCTGTTCCATCCGGCCCTTGCGGTTGGCCATCAACTGGGTGATGGCGCCGACGAACTCCTCGGGGCAGTCGATCGTCATCGCCTCGAACGGCTCGTGCAGCTTGCCGTCGATGGTGCGGGTCACCACCTGGGGCTTGCCCACCGTCAGCTCGAAACCCTCACGGCGCATCTGCTCGACGAGCACGGCCAGCGCCAACTCGCCGCGGCCCTGCACCTCCCAGGCATCCGGGCGGCCGATGTCTACCACCCGGATCGAGACGTTTCCGACAAGCTCACTGTCCAAGCGCTGTCTCTTATACACATCT
>JAHBAP020000244.1 GCA_018500005.2 Mycobacterium sp.
AACAAAAGATTCAGGTGGTTCCTGCCCAGGTGGATCGGTGAAGCTCAGCCCGATGCATATAGCTTGTTCGGGCGGAGCAAGCCCGGTCGCTTCACCCCATGCCGGTTAACCGCCGGATGGTGCTGAGCAGCAACCATCGCGGCGTGTGCCGGCCGATCAAGCGGGTGACGACGTTGGCCACGCCGGGGACGACGATCCCGTTGCCGCTCTCCACGCCGCGAACACCGGCCTCGGCGACCTCAGCCGGGTCCAGCCACATCGGCTTGGGTAGCGCCGATGCGCTTTCCTCCATGCCAGGCTCGTCCATGAACTCGGTCTTGACCGGCCCGGGGCACAGCGCCGTGGCAGTAACTCCGGTCCCGTGCAGCTCGGTGTCCAGTGCCTGAGTGAAGGAGAGAACGTACGCCTTCGTCGCCGCGTAGCCGGCCTGGCCGGGCATCGGTTGGAACGCGATCGTTGAGGCGACGTTGAGTACTGCTCCACGGCCGCGCTCCACCATGGGCGGGACGAACGCACTGCACAAGGCAGTGACCGCCTCGACGTTGACGCGGACCATGCCAACCTCGCGTTCGGGGTTGAGCTCGACGAACTTGCCCGCCGTGCCGTAACCCGCGTTGTTGACCAGCAGCTCGACCGTGAGACCGAGCTGGGCGACACGGTCGGGCACCTCGGCGCGCGCTGTCGGGTCGCTGATGTCGCAGCCCAGTACCTCGACCCGGATACCGAACTCGTCGGACAGCTCGGATGCCAGGCTTTCGAGTCGGTCGACGCGTCGAGCGAGTAGCACAAGGTTCTGGCCGCGCTTGGCGAGCGCACGAGCAATCTCGACGCCGATACCCGATGACGCGCCGGTGATCAAGCAGGCCGACTCCGGTGATGGTTCTGGCAGGGCCATGGTCGCTCCAGTCAGGTCGTGCTCTCCGAGTGCAGCTGGCCTTGAGAACATAAGGCTCTGGTCGCTGCTAGTAGTCCAGATTCTCATCCCATCTGACGTAGTTCTCATCGCGATGGCATCGAATTGGCAGGAAATGCCAGTTCACCGCTAATCGACGTGGTTGAACTGAGCAGCATTCCGCGTCTGCCCGGGTTCCCGATTGATCCGAATGGCGCAACGCTGATCTGACGGCGGCGTTCCGCGATTGTCTCCGTTGTAGCCGGGTTGCGGGCAAGGCGGTCGATATCGTGTGAGTCGTGCGGCATACCTTCCTCCAGCGGAGCCTCCTTGTCTTGGCCGTCGTCGGGTTGTGCGCCGGTTGCACGAAGCCACCCGCCCCGGCCGCATTCCAGGTAGACGTCAAGTACGCCCAGGTCGGCGACGTTAAACTGGCCTACTACGTCCGCGGCGAAGGTAAGCCGTTGCTGATGATCAACGGCTACATCTCGACCATGAGTTTGTGGGATCCCCTGCTGATCGAGGAACTGGCCAAGAACCACCAGCTGATCGTTTTCGACAACCGGGGCGTCGGCCTCTCCAGCGACACCACCGCGAACAACACGACGATTCCGCAGATGGCCGACGATGCAGCAGGGCTGATCAAGGCCCTGGGGCTCAACAAGCCCGACATCCTCGGCTGGTCGATGGGCGCGCGGATCGGCCAGCAGTTGCTGATCCGGCACCCCGAGTCGGTGGAC
This sequence comes from Mycobacterium sp., assembly GCA_018500005.2. Taxonomy (GTDB): domain Bacteria; phylum Actinomycetota; class Actinomycetes; order Mycobacteriales; family Mycobacteriaceae; genus Mycobacterium. The sequence goes on from JAHBAP020000244.1 coordinate 1,633, forward strand.
AAGGGGGTACTGGCCGCCGCCAATCCCGGTGGTAGCCAAGGCGTTCCCGCGGACAAGGCGGTCGAGGACAAGCTCAACGATCCGAACATCTCCGACGATCAGAAGCTCGCCCTGCTGTTCCCGCGCGGGGACGGCGAAGAGGCTCTCGCCGAGGAGATCTACTCCCGGATCCTGGCGGCTGGGAAACAGGGATCGGCACCCGACGACTTCGCCGTCTCGAAAGAGACCGCCCTGCGCCAAAATCGGGCCCGGACCACGCTGTGGGATGCCGATGAATCCAACTTCGCCAATCTGAAGAGCATCAAGAACCCGGTGCTTCTGACCGACGGGCGCGACGACGTCGTCGACAAGCCGGTCAACTCGGTGAACATGGCCCGCCAGATTCCGTTCTCGTGGCTGGCCTTCTTCGACGGGGGCCACGCCTTCCTGTTCCAGCAGCACGAGAAGTTCGCCGCGACGGTCGACGCTTTTCTCAAGTAGCCGGCCTGCCCACCTCGTCATCGACGAACCACGCCGGCTTCCCGCGCCACGTGTCGTGTAGTCAAACGTCTAGCCTGACGCAATGGTGGTGAACTCGCAGGCCTCGCGCTCCTGGCTCCTCGTGAATCCCTCCCGGGAGCGGGATCTCAATGCAGTGCTGATGCATACCCAGTCCGACGAAGTGATTCTGGACCTGGAAGATGCCGTCGCTCCCAACGAGAAGGAGGAAGCCCGCGACCGGGTCGTAGACTTTCTCAACTCCGGCGCCCGGGCATGGGTCCGGATCAACGACGCGTCGAGCGAATTCTGGTCCGCGGATTGCCGGGCCTTGGCTGATTGCCACGGCATGAAGGGTGTTGTGCTGGCCAAGACCGAAGGCGGTAATCACATGTGGGACACCGCAAACCGGCTTGGCGGCGAGTCGCCGGTCATCGCGTTGATCGAAACGGCGCGCGGGCTATCCCGTGTCCATGACATCGCTGCGGCACGACCGTGCTTTCGAATCGCGTTCGGAGTCAATGACTACACGTTGGACATTGGCGTGGAGCAGGATCCGTTGGCTCTGGCCTACAGTCGTTCCCAGCTCGTTGTCGCCTCGCGCGCGGCGCACATCCCGGGTCCGATCGACGGGCCGACCCGTGACCCCGACCAACTAGCCGAGGGCGTGGCGCTGACCCGACGGATGGGTATGACGGGCAAGCTCGCGCTACGGTCGTCCGACGCCGAGACCATCAACATTGGGCTGAGTCCATCTGATTCGGACATCGGCTGGGCGCAAGAGTTCGTCGAGCAGTTCAACAGCCGTGGCGGGAAACCGAAGGACGGCAGCGACCTACCACGATTGAACCGCGCCCGGATCATTCTCGAGAAGGCCCGGCAACTCGGACTTCTCTCGAACTGACTTCTGGCCAACCGATCCGCCTTTCGAATCGGCCCTCGCAAGGTCGGCCTAATTCGCGTATCCGTGGTCATCTTCCGCGAGAAGGTATCCGCCAGACTCTGGATGGCCGCTGCCCTTGTCCTGGTTGGGCAGCGACAGCTTCATCCCCTCGACAGGTGGTCCTCCCGAAGTGGGCACGCCCGGGTGAGCGATTTGCAGCCCCGGGCTTTCACCGCGCGTGGCAGTCAGTCGGTGGGCCGGTCGACGCTGCCCCAAGGGTGCGGTTGCATTTCGGGGTTGTATGTAGGGCTACCGGTATTTCTGCAAGGCTTCGATCTTGACCGAGCCGAGTGCCAGCCGTAGGCCGCGATAACTGGTTGAACCAATCCCGCCGTGCGCGCTACGCTCGGTTCAACGAGCCCGCGCTGGCGAGAAAGGCCCGGCATGACCCCCCAGCAGCGACATGCACCCCTGCAGAAGATCGCCCTCCTGTTCGCCGCGGCGGCGATCGTCGGCATGGGAAGCGTGACGGTCGCCTGCAGTCCGCGCAGCGAGAAGCCCGTGGAATCCACCCCAGCCCCTAGCGTGTCTGTGGAGCCCACCGAGAAGAAGGTGCGGACCAACGTCACGCGGCCCCCGATCATCGGCGGTGGCTCGGGCGGCGGTTCGGGTTCGACCACCGGTGGCTGTGGTGGGACCGGGTGCGCGCCGATCGATTCGCCGATGGCTCCGGGCGGCCAGGCGCCGCCGGGGTCGCCATGGCGGGACTGACGACTCCGCCGAGGCCGGTCCGATTTGTCCCGCTCTCTGCCGGCACCGAGCGTCAGCGGTCCGAGGTGCTACGCCTGACCCGCGAGTACTTCCGGTGGATGAACACCGAAATCGCCATCCTGTGCGGCCTGTCGATTCCCGACATCGTTGGAACGGATCTCGACGAGTACGTGTCGCTGACCATGGACGCGATGTGCGGGGCCGAACCTGCCGACGGCATCTTCTACCTTGTCGAGGATGGCGGCAAGGCTGCCGGGATGGGCGGGCTTCGCCGGCTGCCCGACGGTTCGGCCGAGGTCGTGCGCATACTGTCTCTTATACACATCT
>JAHBAP020000510.1 GCA_018500005.2 Mycobacterium sp.
GTCTGACGCCGAATCACGCATCGTGGCAGCAGAATTCGCCGCCGTCGGCGCCAAGGGCGCCGGGCAGGACCGCTCCGACCTGATGGCCTGCACGCTGCACGAGTTGGGCAACGACGAGCAGAAGCATCGGCTGATCCCGCCGTCGATCCGCAACGAAACCCGATGGTGCCTGCTCTACAGCGAGCCGGGCGCGGGCTCGGATCTGGCGGGTCTGCGCACCCGGGCCGACCGCGACGGGGATGACTGGGTGGTCAACGGACAGAAGGTCTGGACGTCCTTCGCCAAGAACGCCGACTACGGGCTTCTGGTCGCCCGCACCGACTGGGGCGTCCCCAAACACCAGGGCATCAGTTTTTTCATCTTCCCGATGCGTCAACCCGGCGTCGAGGTCCGGCCAATCCACCAGATCACCGGCGAGTCGGAGTTCAACGAGGTTTTCATCACCGACGCCCGGGTGCCGCACGCCAACCTGGTCGGCGAGCCAGGCGGAGGCTGGCCGGTGCTTCAGTCGGCGCTGGCATATGAGCGGCGGCTGATGGGTGACCTGGCCCGGACTGCGCGCGCCAGCCGCGACCTCAAACCCGACGCCGACAGTCTGATCGGGATGGCCCGTGCGGCCGGGAAACTCGGCGACTCCCACATCCGCCAGGAAATCGCGCGGATCGAGGCCTATGCAGCGGTCAACCGGTGGAACACCCAGCGCGCCAAGGCCACCGGAGACCGGGCGGAGGCCGCCACCCTGATGGCGATCGGCAAGATCGCGATGTCGCGGATCCTGCACGAAACCGCCCGGGTCCAGACCGATATCGTCGGGCCCGAGTCGATGCTGGCCGGCCCGGATAACCCGGTGGGCGACGCCGTCACCTTCCGCGCGCTGAACGCCTACTTCACCTCAATCGGAGGCGGGACCGACCAGATCCAGCGCAATATCGTCGGCGAAAGAGTGCTGGGCTTACCCAGAGAGCCAGAGCCCTACAAGGACACCCCGTTTCGCGACCTGCCCACCGGCTAGGAGGTTTGGTCGATCAAGCTGGGACTTTCACCACCCAGAGGCTGTAATCGCAATTTACACTTCAGTCATGGCCGCCAACGAAAAAACTCAACGCAAATGGGCTGAACTCCAGCAAGCCGACGATGTGAGCCGGCTTCGCGGGTTCCCTGCCTTCAGCAATTTCTCCGATGACGATCTTCGCCGTCTCGTTTCGGCGGCGCATCACGACTCCATGTCAGCTCCCTGGCCGCTCATCCACGAGCAGACCCCGGCTGACGCCTGCTACATCCTGCTCAGCGGCGATGTCAACGTGTATGTCGGTCGCGACCAGATCGCCACTCTTGGACCCGGCGAGGTGATCGGGGAGTCCGCCATTCGTGGGCAGTTGCGCTCGGCAACCGTCACGACGACGGGACCCGCCGAAGTGCTTCGCTTCGAGGCCGAGAATCTCTCCGGACTGCTCCGCGAGGTACCCGCATTCCGTGAACTCATCGAGGCCAATGCCCTGCGGCATGTGCCGGTTGCCCCCGCGTCGTCAAGCCAGTCGGAACCGCAACTGGCCAAGGTCAACGTCTCGGTCTCCGCCGAACTGCTCAAACGGTTCGAGCAGGCTGCGGCGGGCGCGGGTCTTCCGGTCGCATCCGCCTTGGAAGACGCGCTCACCCGATGGGTCGACAGCCGATAAGCCAGGGGCTGACTCAGGCGCCGCGTCAGCGGAAGTGCAGGATGTCGCTGCCCCAAGCCGCCCGGATGCGGGCATCGGCGTCATGGATCAGGCGGTCGGTGCGGTCCATGACCAGGCAGGCCCGGTCGGCCTCCTGGTAGGGGGTCCAATCCGGTTCGCCGACCGGTCCGGCCGGCTTGGCCGTCGCGGCGAAATTCGTCCATCTGGTCCTGATCCGCTTGGACAACGCCTTGGCCGGCTTCGCCCCGCCCAACTTCAGGGTGACATCCTTGGGCGCGCCGAGAGTGCCCCAGACATAAGGCAATTCGGTGGCGTGGGCCGCGCCGACGAGGAGCAGCTTCATGATCGGGGTGGAGTAGTCGAATCGGTAGAGATAGACGGGCGCCACTCTGCAGTGGCCCTCGGCGAGCCACACCGACGGCATCCTGAATCCCACATCGCTGGCGATGCTCATCCCCCGACGCTTGCCCCGGTAGGTCGAACCGAGTTGCTCCTCGGTGGGCAACTGCAGGTCAGGTTGCTCGGCGGCGATCTCGTTGAACATCGATGTGATGGCCCGCGGCGTGATCGGCATCAGCGGTGAGCGCATCAGCCGGAACAGGGCGGCCTCATTGCGGTTGGTACCGAGGATCAACGGCACCGGATGGGTGCGTCCCTGCCGGGCCATCTTGACCGGATAGTCGTGCAGCAGATCGCCGTCGATGATCGGCACGAACGCCAGGGTGCCCGGATTGCGCACCGGCACTTCGTCGAAGACCTTCTTGGTGGCCGATATCAGCGCGGGGACAGCGACCTCGGTGAGTCGGTGGGCCTCGGAGTCGGCGATACCGAGATGCTCGAGGACCTGCCTGGTGACCCGCTGGGCGCGGTTCTGGTCGTACACCGATGTGGCCGGGGAACTCTGGGCGATCGCGCCGGCGAACAACCCCTTCGCCTCCGGGACGGCCAGCAGGGTCGTCACGATTCCGGCGCCGGCGGATTCACCGAACACCGTCACCCGGGATGGGTCGCCGCCGAACGCGGCGATATTGTCGCGAACCCACCGCAGACCGGCGAGCACGTCCCGTAGGCCGATGTTGGAGTCGAACCGGCCGCCACCCACCTGCGAGAGATCAAGGAACCCGAACACGCCGATCCGGTAGTTCAGGCTGACCACGATGACGTCGCCACCGGTCGCCAGGCGACGGCCGTCGTAGAGCGGTTGACTACTCGAACCGAGTACGTAGGCCCCGCCATGTGCCCACACCATCACCGGCTTGGCGTCACCGGGCTTGGTACCCGGCGGCGCCCAGATGTTGAGGAACAGGCAGTCCTCGTTCTCAGGGGCGCCGAGGTCGAGGGGGAAATTGGGTACCGGTGGCTGCGGACAGACGAATCCGTACGCGTCGGCGTCAGCTACCTCAGTCCAGGACTCGGGCGGTTGGGGAGCACGAAATCGCAGATCACCGACGGGAGGTGCGCCGTATCGCACACCTTTCCAAGACATGGCCCTGCCGTCGTCGATTCCGCGAACCGGGCCGTGGGCCGTGTCCACGACGGGGTGGTGGAGTGGCATAGCCATTCACGTTACCCGCGGGTAACCAGGGCTCAGAAGTGCAGCGCGCGGTACCGCCAGTCCAGTACCGGCCGGTCCGTCTCACCGACTGCGTAGACCACCGACCGAAGGTCCAACAGGACGCCACGATCACCGTGCAGCGGCACCGCTGTTTCGACGGACAGGTCGCTGTAGAGGGTGTCACCTTCCCGGACGGGTCCGGTGTGTTCACAGGACCGCCAGGAAAGGACCGCGACCAGATTGGGCAGCAGCCGGGTGGCCTGCGCCAGAGCAAGGCCGATGGTGTGACCGCCGTACACCAGTCGACTCTGGTCAGCCCGGAAATCGTGATGGGTGGCGGCGATATTGAGCGTCAGACGGGCCAGTTCCGGCGCCGAGCTGACGACGTCGGCCGAACTGCGCAGGACCGAACCGGCCAAGTCCGCGGAGAAACGGGGTCCGGGAACGCGTTCGCGAAACGCGGCGGCATCCCATCCAGGGTCGGCCTCCGGGATCGGTTCGGTCCCGATCCGGGACAGATCGTCGGCGTGCCCGGTGTCTGGGGCCTCGGGGCTTAGCGGCAACATGGCGCACCGGTGGAAGTCAAGGACCAGACGGCCGATGTGGTCGATGGTGGTCACCCGCAGCGCCGCCAACCCGGTGGCCGCCCGGCCCGGTTTGGCGCTGTTCTGCCGCAGGCCGACCACCTCGGTCCGGGTGAACAGGGTGTCCCCGATCACCGGGAAGCGGTAGAAACTCAGACCGCGGTAGAAGAGGTTGGCCCGCACCCGCTGAGTGGCAACCGTGGACTGTCCGATCGCGACGTCGCACACCAGGCCCGGATGTGCCAGCGCACCCGGCACACCGGTGACCGCGTGGGCCAACTCAGCGTCCAGGGACAGACGCATCCGGTCACCGAGGATGGCCTGATGAGCCGCGGCCACCCCGGGCGTCAAAGTCATCGACGGCGCCCCATCGAAGACCTGTCCGACGACGAGGTCGTCGAAGTATGGGCCGGTCACTATGACAACGTTAATGCCATGTCGGAACTCAACGACGAAGAAGCCCTGCTCGTTGCGACCGTGCGCGCGTTCGTCGACCGTGAGGTCAAACCTTCGGTTCGCGAGACCGAACATGCCAACACCTATCCGGATGCGTGGATCGAGCAGATGAAGCGGATCGGGATCTACGGTCTGGCGATCAGCGAGCACTACGGCGGATCGCCGGTATCGATGCCCTGCTACGTCGAGGTGACCCAGGAACTGGCCCGCGGATGGATGAGCCTGGCCGGCGCGATGGGCGGGCACACAGTGGTGGCCAAGTTGTTGGCGGATTTCGGTACCGAGGAGCAGAAGCAGGCATACCTGCCGCGGATGGCGACCGGCGAATTGCGGGCCACCATGGCGCTCACCGAACCCGGTGGCGGGTCGGATCTGCAGAACATGGCGTGCGTGGCCAGGCCGGATGGCGATGACCCCGAGGGAACCTTGCGCATCACCGGCTCCAAGACCTGGATCAGTAACGCCCGCCGGTCGGGACTCATCGCGCTGCTGTGCAAGACCGACCCGAAGGCACGGCCCCGCCATGCCGGCGTCTCGGTGCTGCTGGTCGAGTCACCCCCCGGGTCACCGCCCGCAGGCCTGACCATCTCCCGAGACCTGCCCAAGCTGGGCTACAAGGGGGTCGAGACCTGTGAATTGATCTTCGACGACTGCCGTGTTCCGGCCGCGGCGATACTCGGCGGCGTTGCGGGCACGGGCTTCACCCAGATGATGAAAGGCCTTGAGACCGGTCGCATTCAGGTCGCCGCACGAGCGCTGGGGGTCGCGACGGCTGCGTTGGAGGACGCTCTGGCCTACGCCCGGCAACGGGAGAGTTTCGGCAAACCGATCTGGCAGCACCAGGCGATCGGGAACTACCTGGCCGAGATGGCGACCAAGTTGACCGCAGCCCGCCAACTCACCCGCTACGCCGCCGAGCGATACGACAGCGGTGCGCGCTGCGACATGGAGGCCGGGATGGCCAAGCTGTTCGCCTCCGAGGCGGCCATGGAAATAACGCTCAACGCGGTCCGGATCCACGGCGGCTACGGCTATTCCACCGAGTTCGACGTGGAGCGTTACTTCCGTGACGCCCCGCTGATGATTGTCGGCGAGGGAACCAACGAGATTCAGCGCAACGTGATCGCCGCCCAACTGGTGGCCCGCGGGGGTCTCTGAAGCGGCGCTCTTTGTGCCGTGGCTCAGTCAGCCCGTCGCGCCCACGCGACAACGTACATCACCGTCGCGACGGTCAGCGCGATGAGGACCCATACGGTGATCGCCTCATCGACCCAGGATCCGGCCGGCGGGCTACCGGGCATCAGATTGCGGATCGGAACGACGGCGAACAGCATGGAGGCGAAGAAGGTGCTGAAGGCGGGCTGAAATGCTTTGCGCCCGAGCAGCATTTCGACCGCGACGTACAGCGCGATCGCCGGAAGGGTAAGCAGCACCAAGCAGAATCCGGCAATCAACGCCAGCGGACCACGGGCACGGGAGAATGAGACCGTCACGTTGTCGTCGGAGTGCGGGGTGCCGGTCCGGCCCAGGCGTTCGCTGTGGATGTTCCATCCGTTGAGTGAACCGGCGACTTCAACCCGAGTCGGTGTGTAGTTTTCGGAATCGCATTTTCCGATGAAGGCATCCGCGCTGAGAGTGCCGGTTCTGAAATTGTCGAACGGCCAGTGGTCGGCGTCGCCGTAGAGATGCAACGTCGTCTGCTCCCGGCCCGGTACGTGGCCACTCGGATAACAAAGCTGGTCGAAGTCGTTGGCCGGATACAGCCGAACCACCAGGTCGTTCTTGAGCGCCCCCGACTCGTCGAGCAGGCTGCGATCGGGCAGCACCAGCACGGTTGCTGCCAGCGAATCCTCGACCGGTCGGATTGCGGTGAGTTCGACCAGAACCACCGTTTCACCGGAGTTTTGCGGGTCGGCGGGCTTCAACTCGGTCGCCGAACTGTCGAGCCAGAAGTAACCGATGACCGATGCCAGGTAGACGAAGACGATGGCGACCGCCGAGGCGATCCCGCCCCACCTCCTCGTCGTCATCAGGGATGTCAGACGGCGTCGGACAGGCGTTGCTTCAGCGCCTCGAACTCGTCGCGCACGCCGGTCGGCAGCTTCTCGCCGAGAAATTCGAACCACTCCTCGATCAGCGACAGTTCGTCACGCCACTCGGCGGGGTTGACCGCAAGCGCCTCGGCCACATCGTCGGCTGTGACGTCCAGGCCGCTCAGATCCATGTCCTCCACGCCCGGAACGATGCCGATGGGGGTTGTCACGCCGTTGGCTTTGCCCTCGACCCGTTCGATGACCCACTTGAGCACGCGACTGTTCTCACCGAATCCCGGCCACAGGAAGCGGCCGTCGCCACCGCGACGGAACCAGTTGACGAAGAAGATCTTCGGGAGTTTGGACTCGTCGGCGTTCTTGCCCAGATCCAGCCAGTGCTGGCAGTAGTCACCGGCGTTGTAGCCCAGGAATGGCAGCATGGCCATCGGGTCGCGCCGGACGGTGCCGACCTGCCCTTCGGCGGCGGCGGTCTTCTCGCTACCCAGGGTGGCTCCGATGAACACACCGTGCTGCCAGTCGCGGGCCTGGGTCACCAGCGGCACGGTCGTCTTGCGTCGTCCACCGAACAGGATCGCCGAGATCGGCACTCCCTGAGGGTCGTCCCACTCGGGAGCCAGCGTCGGGCACTGCGACATCGGGGTGCAGTAGCGCGAATTCGGGTGCGCGGCGGGCTTATCGGAGTCCGGGGACCAGTCCTCACCCAACCAATCGATGAGGTGCTGCGGGTCGCCCTCCAGGCCCTCCCACCACACGCCGCCCTCGTCGGTCAGCGCCACGTTGGTGAAGACGGTGTTGCCGGCCTCGATGGTCTTCATGGCGTTCGGGTTGGAACTCCAGTTGGTGCCCGGGGCGACACCGAAGAACCCGAATTCCGGGTTTACCGCGTACAGCCGTCCGTCCTCGCCGAACCGCATCCAGGCGATGTCGTCACCGAGGGTCTCGGCGCGCCAACCCGGGATGGTGGGCTGGATCATCGCGAGGTTGGTCTTGCCGCAGGCGGACGGGAAAGCCGCCGCGAGGTAGTAGGCCTTGTTCTCCGGGGAGATCAGTTTGACGATCAGCATGTGCTCGGCCA
>JAHBAP020000110.1 GCA_018500005.2 Mycobacterium sp.
CCGACCTGCTGCTGCTCGACGAGCCGACCAACCACCTCGACGCCGAAAGCGTCCAGTGGCTCGAGCAGCACCTCGCCGAGTACAAGGGCGCGATCCTCGCCGTCACCCACGACCGCTACTTCCTGGACAACGTCGCCGAGTGGATCCTCGAACTCGACCGCGGCCGCGCCTACCCCTACGAGGGCAACTACTCGACGTATCTGGAGAAGAAGGCCGAGCGCCTCGAGGTGGCCGGCAAGAAGGACCAGAAGCTGCAGAAGCGCCTCAAGGAGGAGTTGGCCTGGGTGCGTTCCGGAGCCAAGGCCCGCCAGGCGAAGAACAAGGCCCGGCTGCAGCGCTACGAGGAGATGGCGGCCGAGGCGGAGAAGACCCGCAAGCTCGACTTCGAGGAGATTCAGATCCCGGTCGGTCCGCGGTTGGGAAATGTGGTCGTCGAGGTCGAGCACCTGGACAAGGGCTTCGACGGCCGATTGCTGATCAAGGACCTCTCCTTCACCCTGCCGCGCAACGGCATCGTCGGCGTGATCGGACCCAACGGCGTGGGCAAGTCCACTCTGTTCAAGACCATCGTCGGCTTGGAGCAACCGGACAGCGGCACAGTGCGCATCGGCGAGACCGTCAAGCTCAGCTACGTAGACCAGTCCCGCGCCGGCATCGACCCGAAGAAGACGGTCTGGGAGGTCGTCTCCGACAAGCTCGACTACATCGAGGTCGGGCAGACCGAGATCCCGTCGCGGGCCTATGTCTCGGCTTTCGGCTTCAAGGGTCCCGACCAGCAGAAGCCGGCCGGGGTGCTGTCCGGCGGCGAACGCAACCGGCTCAACCTGGCGCTGACCCTCAAACAGGGCGGCAACCTGCTCCTGCTCGACGAACCCACCAACGACCTCGACGTCGAAACGCTCGGCTCGCTGGAGAACGCACTGGAGAAATTCCCCGGCTGTGCGGTGGTGATCTCCCACGACCGCTGGTTCCTGGACCGCACCTGCACGCACATCCTGGCCTGGGAAGGCGACTCCAGTAACGAAGCCAAGTGGTACTGGTTCGAGGGCAACTTCGGCGCCTACGAGGAGAACAAGATCGAGCGACTCGGGGCCGACGCGGCTCGTCCGCACAGAGTGACCCACCGAAGGCTCACTCGGGACTAGTGTCTGGGCTGTGACGGCCGTCCCAGAAACTTCCGATCTCACTCAGGCCTACGCGGCGACCTACCGCGGCTCGCACGGGGGCGCGGTGAACGCTGCGACCGTTCCGGCCGCGTTGATCGCCGCCCAACGGCAGCTCGCGTCCCGCCGACGATCCGGGGAGACCCTGGTCGAGATCTACGGCGGCCCCGAGGCCGGCGCCGAAACCGACTCCGGGGCGGGCGTCGAGTTCGGTCCCGCCCTGCAGATCGTGACCGATCAGGCCGCGATGCTGATGGACTCGGTGACCGTGCTGCTGCACCGACTCGGGGTGCCCTACGTCGCGCTGATGCATCCGGCGCTGTGGGTACATCGCGACGGCGAGGGAAACCTGACCGCGATCGGGCAGTCGGCCGCCGAAGATGCCATCGAGGAGTCCTGGATTCACATCCAGTTGGCGGACAACGTCGATCAACGGGCGCTGGCCAAAGCGGTGCGAATGTTGCCGATGGTGGTCGACGACGCACGTCAAGTGGCACAGGACTCCGCGGAGCTGTCGTCGGGCCTGCTCAAACTCGCCCACGAGATCGCCGCCGACGACGGGACCCGGTTCCCGGGCGCCGACCGGATGGACGTTTCCTATCTGCTGCGCTGGCTGGATTCGCATTTCGTGCTGCTCGGCTCGCTGCGCTGTACGGTCCGCGACGGTCAGGCCGTCGCCGACGAATCCAGCCGGCTCGGGGTGGCCCGGCTTCGTACCGAGGTTCTGCCCGAACTCAGCCGGCCGGGCGAGACGGTGGCGCTGGCCCAGGCCACCATGCCCAGCTTCCTTCGCTACGGCGCGTACCCCTACATCGTCGTGGTGCGTGAGCAGGGATCCACCGGCGAGGTGGTCGAGCACCGGTTCGTCGGGCTGTTCACCGTCGCGGCGATGAACGCCAACGTCCTCGACATCCCGCTCATCTCCCGTCGGGTTCAGCAGGCGTTGGCGATTTCCCAGGACGACCCGCGCCACCCCGGCCAGTTGGTGCTCGACATCATCCAGACCATCCCGCGTCCGGAACTGTTCACGATGACCGCCGATGACCTCGTCGAGACCGTCGGCGCCGTCATCGACCTCGGCTCGCAGCGGCGGGCCCTGCTGTTCCTCCGCGGGGACCGGCTCGGGCACTTCGTCTCCTGCCTGGTCTACCTTCCGCGTGACCGCTACACCACCGCGGTCCGGCTTGCCATGCAGGACATCCTGGTGCGCGAGTTCGGCGGCGACAGCATCGACTACACGGCGCGAATCAGCGAATCACCCTGGGCGGTGGTTCATTTCACCGTTCTGCTGCCCGATGAAACCGATGGGCGTCAGATCGACACCTCCGAGGCCAACCGGGTCCGCATTCAGGACCTGCTCACGACGGCCACCCGCACCTGGGCCGATCGGCTGGTGGGATCCGCCCGCGAAGGCATGATCGGAACCGCGGTCGCCGAACATTACGCCGAAGCGCTGCCCGAGGAATACAAGCAGGTGGTCAAGCCGCATGAGGCGATCACCGACATCGGCATAATCGAGAACCTGCAGCCCGACTCGGTGCGGCTGCAACTGGAACCGGGTGACGAACTGACCTCTGCCGGGGAGGCCTATCTCACCTGGTATCTGGGTGGCGGTTCGGCGTCGTTGAGCCAACTGCTGCCGATGCTGCAGTGCATGGGTGTGGAGGTCCTGGAGGAACGGCCCTTCACGGTGCTGCGCCGCGACGGGTTGGCGGTGTGGATCTACCAGTTCACGATCCGCCCCGAGGCGTCGATGCCGGAGTTGGGCAGCGGTGCGAAATGGGACGCCACAGCGGAGCGCTTCACCGAGGCGCTCACCGCCATCTGGCAGGGCAGCGTGGAGATCGACCGCTTCAACGAGCTGGTGCTGCGGGCGGATCTGACCTGGCAGCAGGTGATGATCCTGCGCGCCTACGCGAAGTATCTGCGTCAGGCGGGCTTCCCCTACAGCCAGTCCCATGTCGAGGCGGTGCTGGGGCAGAACCCCTCGACGGCGCGGGCGCTGGTGGCGTTGTTCGAGGCGATGTTCGATCCGGACGCCGCCGCCAAGGGGCTGGACGCCAAGGCCGCCGCGCGTGCCGTCGCCTCCGACATCGACGCGCTGACCAGTCTCGACACCGACCGGGTGCTGCGGGCTTTCGCCTCGATGATCGAGGCGACCCTGCGCACGAACTTCTACGTGACCGCACCAGGGTCCGCTCGCGCCCGAAATGTGTTGTCGGTCAAGGTCAATCCCGAACTGATCAACGAACTTCCGCTGCCCAGGCCGAAGTTCGAGATCTTCGTCTACTCACCCCGGGTCGAGGGCGTGCACCTCCGGTTCGGTCCGGTCGCCCGCGGTGGGCTGCGCTGGTCGGACCGGCGCGAGGACTTCCGCACCGAGATCCTCGGTCTGGTCAAGGCCCAGGCGGTCAAGAACGCCGTCATCGTGCCGGTCGGCGCGAAGGGCGGATTCGTCCTGAAGCGGCCGCCGGCCCCCACCGGCGACCCGGCGGCAGACCGGGATGCCTTCCGCGACGAGGGCGTCGCCTGCTACCGGCTGTTCGTCAGCGGTCTGCTCGACGTCACCGACAACGTCGACCGGGCCGGCGGCGGCATCATCGCCCCGGACCGGGTGGTGCGCCGCGACGGCGACGACGCCTATCTGGTGGTGGCCGCCGACAAGGGCACCGCCACCTTCTCCGACATCGCCAACGACGTCGCGAACTCCTACGGCTTCTGGCTGGGCGATGCTTTCGCCTCCGGCGGTTCGGTGGGTTACGACCACAAGGCCATGGGCATCACGGCCAAGGGCGCCTGGGAGTCGGTCAAGCGGCACTTCCGCGAGATGGGCGTCGACACCCAGGCCGAGGACTTCACCGTCGTCGGCGTCGGGGATATGAGTGGCGACGTGTTCGGCAACGGGATGCTGCTCTCGCCTCACATCAGGCTGCTGGCCGCCTTCGACCACCGGCACATCTTCGTCGACCCCGATCCGGACGCGGCCCGGTCGTTCGTCGAGCGCCAGCGGCTCTTCGACCTTCCCCGATCCAGCTGGGAGGACTACGACCCCGGCCTGATCAGCGCCGGCGGGGGAGTCTTCAGCCGGCAGCAGAAGTCGATCCCGATCAGTGAGCAGATGCGTGCGGCACTCGGCATCGAGGACGGGGTCACCGAGATGACACCGCCGAGTCTGATGCACGCCATTCTGCAGGCGCCGGTGGATCTGCTGTTCAACGGCGGCATCGGCACCTACATCAAGGCGGAGTCGGAGTCCGACGCCGCCGTCGGCGACCGCGCCAACGACACCCTGCGCGTCAACGGCAACCAGGTGCGCGCCAAGGTGGTCGGGGAAGGCGGCAACCTCGGCGTCACCTCGCTGGGTCGGGTCGAGTTCGACCTGTCCGGCGGCCGCATCAACACCGACGCCATGGACAACTCGGCGGGCGTGGACTGCTCCGACCATGAGGTCAACATCAAGATTCTGGTCGACTCGCTGGTCGGCGCCGGCCGCATCGACCCCGACCGGCGCACCGAACTGCTGACGTCGATGACCGACGAGGTCGGCCGGTTGGTGCTCACCGACAACACCGACCAGAACGACCTGATGGGAACCAGCCGGGCCAACGCCGCGTCGATGCTCAACGTGCACGCCCGCCAGATCCGCGAACTCGAGGAGCGCCGCGACCTCAACCGCGAACTGGAGGCGCTGCCGAGCGAGAAGGAGATCGTCCGCCGGGAGCAGACGGGCCTCGGGCTGACCTCACCGGAGCTGGCCACGTTGCTGGCGCATGTGAAGCTCGCCCTCAAGGAACAGGTGCTGGCCAGCGACTTGCCCGACCAGGAAGTGTTCGCCTCGCGGCTGCCCGGATACTTCCCTTCGCAGCTGCGAGACGACTTCGCCGCCGAGATCCGCACCCACCAACTGCGACGCGAGATCGTCACCACAATGCTGGTGAACGACGTCGTCGACACCGGCGGCATCAGCTTCGCCTACCGGGTCACCGACGACGCCGGTGTGGACTACGTGGACGCCGTACGGGCGTTCGCCGCCACCGAGGCCATCTTCGGCATCGGTCAGACCTGGCGGCGCATCCGGGCCTCGGCCGCCGATGGTGTGCCGGTCGCGGTCACCGACCGGATGACTCTCGACCTGCGCCGGCTGCTGGACCGCGCCGTCCGATGGCTGCTGAACAACCGCCCCCAGCCGCTGGCGGTAGGTGCGGAGATCAACCGGTTCGCGGCCAAGGTCGCCGCCCTGACCCCGGGAATGCCGAACTGGCTGCGCGGCGACGACTCAGCCATCGTCGCCAAGGAGTCGGCGGAGTTCGCCGCCGCCGGGGTTCCGGCCGAGCTCGCCTATACGGTGGCCTCCGGGCTCTACCAGTACAGCCTGCTCGATGTCATCGACATCGCCGATATCCTCGACCGTGATCCGGCCGAGGTGGCCGACGCCTACTTCGCGCTGATGGACTATCTGGGCACCGACGGTCTGCTGACCGCGGTTTCCGGTCTGCCGCGCGATGACCGGTGGCATGCGTTGGCGCGGTTGGCGATTCGAGATGACATCTACGGATCGCTGCGCGCGTTGTGTTTCGACGTGATGGGCGCCGGTGAGCCGGACGAGACCGGGGAGCAGAAGATCGCAGAGTGGGAACACAGCAACCGCTCCCGGTTGCAGCGGGCCCGGCGGACCCTCGACGAGATCTACGCCGGCGATGCGCGGGATCTGGCCACGTTGTCGGTGGCCGCCCGGCAGATCCGCAGCATGACCCGGACCAGTGGAACAGGTGAGAGTGCCTGACGTCGCGGGCTCGCAAGATCTCGGCTTCACCACCGGTGTGCGTGTGCGCTGGTCGGATATCGACATGTACCAGCACGTCAACCACGGGACCATGGTGACCATCCTCGAGGAGGCCCGGGTCGACTTCCTGCGCGAACCGTTCGCCGACGACGTCAAGACCATCGGACTGCTCATCCACGAGGTCCGGGTGCTCTACAAAGGCCAACTGCGCCTTGTCGATTCGCCGCTCCAGGTCACCATGTGGACCAAGCGCCTGCGGGCGGTGGACTTCACCCTCGGTTACGAGGTGCGCTCGGTGGGGGCCGATCCGGATTCCAAACCCGCAGTGATCGCCGAAACCCAACTGGCCGCCGTGCACATCGAGGAACAGCGGCTGGTGCGGCTGTCGCCGAAGCATC
>JAHBAP020000414.1 GCA_018500005.2 Mycobacterium sp.
CAACGAAGGCCACCGCTTCCATCACCTCAAATGGGCCGGCATCGGGGACGTCAACTTCGGGCTGTTCACCCTGGTGTGGGACCACCTGATGCGCACCTTCTCCTACGACCCCACCCGCCGATTCGACTCCACCCAGCTGGGCATGGCCGCCAAACCCGACTACCCCACCGGCTACCTGCGCCAGATGATCTACCCGTTCACCCGCGGTGGAGGTTGCGCGCTGAAGTCCACGACCACGACGGCGAACCCCACCACTGACTTGGCATCAGACCCCACCGCGAACTATCGCCGATAACCGGCTATCATCGTGATATGGCGATGAATAAGGCGGATGGTTGCCTCACCGGACACACCCCGGGGAGTTCGAATCTGGATGCCGCGGTGGCGCTGTTTCACAGTCTCTCCGACTCAGCCAGGTTGGCAATCGTGCGCCGCCTGGCCGACGGGGAGGCCCGCGTGGTCGACCTGATCGGGGAGTTGGGTCTGGCGCAGTCCACCGTGTCGCGGCAGGTGGCGGGCCTGCGGGACTGCGCCCTGGTCCCCGCCCGCCCCGAAGGCCGGCAGGTTTTCTATTCGCTGACCCGCCCCGAACTGCTCGATCTGCTGGCTTCGGCCGAGACCCTGTTGGCCGCGACCGGCAACGCCGTGGCGCTGTGCCCCAACTACGGAACCCGCTCCGGTGACGACGCGACGACGGGTGCGCAGGAGGCTCGCCGATGAGCGATGCATGCGGCTGCGGCAACGACGAACCCCGCGGCACCGACGAGCAGGAGCGTGAACCCGAACGGCTCTGGCAGATCAAGGAGATGCAGTTCGCCGCCCTCTCGGGGGTGTTCCTGCTGGCCGCGGTGATCGCCGGGTTCCTCGACGTCACTGAGCCGGTCGTCACCACCCTGGAAGCGGTGGCACTGCTGGCCGGCGCCTACACCTTTGTGCCGTCGACCCTGAAGCGGCTGGCCAAGGGCAAGATCGGGGTTGGCACGCTGATGACTATCGCCGCGGTGGGCGCGGTAATCCTCGGCGAGGTGGGTGAGGCCGCGATGCTGGCCTTCCTGTTCTCCATCAGCGAGGGACTGGAGGAGTACTCGCTGGCGCGCACTCGCCGCGGCCTGCGGGCGCTGTTGTCGCTGGTACCCGATGAGGCGACCGTGCTGCGTGACGGCGCCGAAAAGACCGTTGCGCCGGCGGATTTGCAGATCGGCGACCGGATGCTGGTCAAGCCTGGTGAGCGTGTCGCGACCGACGGCATCATCCGGCTGGGCCGCACCGCACTCGATGTCTCGGCCATCACCGGCGAGTCGGTTCCCGTGGAGGCCGGCCCCGGTGATGAGGTGTTCGCCGGGTCGATCAATGGCACCGGGGTACTCGAGGTGGAAGTCAGCACCACCGCCGAGGACAACTCGCTGGCCCGCATCGTGCGCATCGTGGAGGCTGAGCAGTCCCGCAAGGGCGCCTCCCAACGCTTGGCCGATCGCATCGCCAAACCCCTGGTCCCCGGCATCATGATCGTCGCGGCGCTGATCGCGGTGATCGGCAGCCTGCTCGGCGACTCGGCCACCTGGATCGAACGTGCCCTGGTGGTGTTGGTCGCGGCCTCACCGTGCGCGCTGGCGATCTCGGTGCCGGTCACCGTGGTGGCTGCGATCGGCGCCGCCAGCAAGCTCGGCGCGCTGGTCAAGGGCGGCGCCGCGCTGGAAGGGCTGGGCAAGATCCGTGGTGTCGCCTTGGACAAGACCGGCACGCTCACCGCGAATCGGCCCGCCGTCATCGACGTGGCCACCACCAACGGTGCGACCCGCGAGCAGGTGCTGGATCTGGCGGCCGCGCTGGAAGCGCGCAGCGAGCACCCGCTGGCCGCGGCGATCCTCGCCGCAGCTGAGAACGTCGTGCCCGCCACCGACGTCGAGGCCGTCACCGGTGCCGGGCTCACCGGAAATCGGGACGGGCACACGCTTCGTCTGGGCCGCCCCGGCTGGCTGGACCCCGGCCCGTTGGCCGGTGAGGTCGCGCGAATGCAGCAGGCCGGCGCCACCGCAGTCCTGGTCGAAGACAACGGCCACGTCATCGGTGCCATCGCCGTACGCGACGAGCTGCGCCCCGAGGCCGCCGAGGTGGTCGCCCGCCTGCGCCGCGACGGATATCACGTGGCGATGCTCACCGGCGACAACCACGCCACCGCCGCCGCGCTGGCCCACGACGTCGGGATCGAGGCCGTGCACGCCGAGCTGCGCCCCGAAGACAAGGCACGGCTGATCGAGCAGCTACGCGCCCAACGGCCCACTGCGATGGTCGGCGATGGCGTCAACGACGCTCCCGCGCTGGCCACCGCCGACATAGGTATCGCGATGGGCGCGATGGGCACCGACGTGGCCATCGAAACCGCCGACGTGGCGTTGATGGGCGAGGACCTGCGCCACCTGCCCCAAACGTTCAGCCACGCGCGCCGGGCGCGGCGGATCATGCTGCAAAACGTCGGCCTGTCCCTCGGGCTGATCATCGCGTTGGTGCCGCTGGCGCTGTTCGGGGTGCTCGGGCTGGCCGCCGTGGTGCTGGTCCACGAACTCGCCGAGATCGTGGTCATCGCCAACGGTGTGCGGGCCGGGCGCACCACACCGCTGGCTGCCGTGCCGGTCGACCCGGCAGCCAGCCATACCAGTGCGGCGCCGGTGGGCGCGCCATCGTGACCCCCGGCCACACCGGTACCGTGACTAAAGAGCAGGTCAGCGACACCGCAGACACGGGGCCAGGCGCATGATCCTGTCGTCGGTTCTGCCCGCGATCGGTCTGTTCATCGTCACCAACATCGACGACATCATCGTGCTGTCGTTGTTCTTCGCCCGCGGCGCGGGACAACGCGGGACAACGGCCCGGATCACCGCAGGGCAATACCTGGGATTTGCGGGGATTCTGGGCGCGGCTGTCCTGGTGACGCTGGGTGCCGGAGCGTTCCTTCCCCCGGAGGTCATCCCGTACTTCGGGCTCATCCCCCTGGCCCTGGGCCTGTGGGCGGCATGGCAAGCCTGGCGCGGCAACGACGATGACGACGACGACGACAAGGTTGCCGGCAAGAACGTCGGTGTCTTAACCGTCGCCGCAGTCACCTTCGCCAACGGCGGCGACAACATCGGCGTCTACGTTCCGGTCTTCTTGAGCGTGGGACCCGCCGCCGTGGTGGCCTACTGCGTCGTCTTCCTCGCGCTCGTCGCGGTCCTCGTCATCGCCGCCCGATTCGTCGCCACCCGCCGGCCGATCGCCGAAGTACTCGAACGCTGGGAACACGTCCTGTTCCCGATCGTCCTGATCGCCCTGGGCATCTTCATCCTGGTCAGCGGCCTCGCTTTTGAAAACTAGGCAGCAACGAACACCGGCGATGAACTCCGCGTCAACGTGGTCATCGAGAGGAGTTCTCGTGCCCAACCTCAGGCGAATAGTCGCTGTCGTGGCAGCCCTTGTCGTCGCGACAGCCTCGGTCACCGGCTGCACAACCGGCGAGGATGCTGTCGCCCAAGGCGGCACCTTTGACTTCGTCTCGCCCGGCGGGCAGACCGCGATCTTCTACGACCCGCCCTCGACGCGGGGCACGATCGGCAACCTGAGCGGACCCGACTTGTTCACCGACGAACCGATCCGGCTATCGGATTTCACCGGCAAGGTGGTCCTCATCAACGTGTGGGGCTCCTGGTGCGCGCCGTGCCGCACCGAAACTCCGGAACTGGAAACGGTGTACGGCGAATATCGCGACCGCGGTGTGCAGTTCCTCGGTATCGATGTCCGCGACAACCGGGACACTGCACGCGATTTCGTCACCGACCGCAACGTGCAGTATCCCTCCATCTTCGACCCAGCAATGCGCAGCCTCATCACGCTGGGACGCACCTATCCGACCAGCGTGGTTCCCACCACCATGGTCCTCGACCGCCAACACAGGGTCGCGGCGGTGTACCTCATGGCACTACTCGCCGAAGACCTTCGGCCGCTACTGGATCGGCTGACCACCGAGCGCTGATACCGCCGACAGCAGCTTCGACTGCCTCATCGCCGTGCCGCTGTTTATCTGCTGGTTACGGCGGCGGCGAGGTCATCGGGAATGGGCATCGGGGTCATCAGCCCCGCCGTGACGCGGCCGGTGTTGCCGACCGGATACCGACCGGTCATCGACCCGGGGGCAGCGACAATGAGGCGCAGCACCTGCCCGAGTGCTTCGCGGCGGTCGCGCTGGCGCACGGCCAATACCAGCATGGCGGCGTGGTTGCAGGTGTGCAGCCACGGATCTGGCTGCGACACGATGTGAGCCCGCTCCAGATGTCGCCACCGCGCCAGCGAATCGTCAGCTTTGGTGGCAGCATCCATCTCGCCTCGATACACCAGGCGGGCCTGCGCACTGATCTTTGGCATCACACTCACCCTCCTATCCTGTGGCCAGGCAGTTCAGTCACCAACAGCACGGCTGGTCACTGAGACCATCTGCAATACCGCTCTTCGCCAACGCTTTTCATGCCTCGCCCTGGATGAGTCAGCGGACTGCGGGCGCAGCAACCATCAGCCACGATTCGGACCTTCTCCGGCAACCGCGGCCACGCCGGTCAGCACCGCGGCTGTCAGCTGGCGCCCGCGCTCGGTCAGCCGATACATGACCAACTTCCCCTGGCGCCGCGAGGACACCAGGGACGCATTCTTGAGCTGGCGCAAATGGTGCGACACCAAACCCTGAGACAGGCCGACCACCCAGGCCATGTCACAGACGCACAGTTCCTCGCCAGCGGCCAACGCGGCCGCAATGGACAACCGGGTGCCATCCCCCAAGCCACGCGCGGCCGCGGCGGCGGCCTGCACAATGACGCTGTCGGGCACCGCGGCCCGGATTTCCTCCGCATGGAGCAGGTCCAAACACAGAAGATCGCAGGTATCGAGCGGCTCCACCATATCGAACATGAAAGGGTTCGGAGCGATCCTGACCAACACCCGCGTTCTGTTGACCGTCTTCGTCATCGCGGTGGCGACGATCGGAACCGCGGTGTTCCTCTCGGTCCGCGACACCGACTCTGGGTCGCCCACCATCGAACTGGATGGGACAGCCGGACAGACTGTCCGGGAAAACAGCCACCGGCTCAACGCCGTACCCGACAGCGACGTCTACTTCGTGGAATTCCTCGACTTCGAATGCGAAGGCTGCCGGGCGCTCTATCCTGCGGTCGAGCAGCTCCGTGCCGAGTACGGCGACCGGGTGAACTTCGTGCTGCGCTACTTCCCGCTGCGCTCGCACTTCAACGCCGAACGCGCCGCACGCGCTGTGGAAGCCGCCGCCCAGCAAGGCCAACTCGAACCCATGTACCGCAAAATGTATGAGACACAAGCGGAGTGGGGCGAGCAACAGATCCCGGCTGACGGCGTGTTCCGCGGTTTCGCACAACAGCTGGGGTTAGACATGAGTGCTTTCGACGCCACCTACAACGACCCCGCAACCTTGGAACGCATCCAACTCGACATTGCCGACGGCACCGCTCTCGGCGTGCAAGGAACTCCCACCTTTTTCATCAACGACGAGCGGATTCAGCCGCGCAGCTACGACGACCTGACTACCGCACTCGACCAGGCTTTGGAGCGGGGATAGGGCGGAGTGTCTCGTTTCTAGAGAAACGAGACACGCCTCGGCGGTCCACTCCCCCACCCTGTCGCCGCAGGTCGTGGTGTCTCGTATCTCGTCTCACGCGCCGTGTCTCTAATCCTCTTGTCGGCGGCCAATGAGACCGTTGCGGGTATGACCGCCACGACACTGGGCTACGCACGGGTCAGCACCACCGGCCAGGACCTCAAAACGCAACTCGACGCGTTGCAGGTCGCCGGGGTTGATCCGGCGCGGGTGTTCACCGACACCCTGTCGGGTGCGACCGGCACCCACCGGCCCGGGCTGGCGGGACTGCTGGACTACGCCCGCGAAGACGACATCGTGGTCGTCACCGCCATCGACCGACTCGGCCGCTCCGTGGTCGAGGTGACCCGCACTATCGCCGAACTCGGACAGCGCCGAATTCTGTTGCGCGCCTTACGCGAAGGCATCGACACCGCCACCCCAACCGGGCGGGCGGTGGCCGCGATCATGGCCACCCTCGCTGAACTCGAGCTCGAACTCGGCCGCGAACGTCGCGCCCAGTCTCGCACCTCACGGCGCATCCGCGGATTGCCTGCCACCAAGCCGACCAAGCTCAGTCCCGAGCGCCAAGATCAGCTGCGTCGCCTGGCCGCCACCGGAGAACCCGTCGGGGAACTTGCCGCCGCCTTCGGAATTGGCCGTGCCACCGCCTACCGGTATCTGTTGGCCGCGCAATGAGTCTCTCGGCAGCCGGTCATCAGCGCCTTGGGATTGCGGAAACGTAATAACGTACTGACGTAATTACGTTCGATGCTTTCGGTGAAGTGGATCAACCCCAGAAGATGCCGGTGGGGTCCCGGCCGATTTCTTCAAGTAGCTCGGCGACGCTGGGCGCGGCCGCCACACGGTCGTAGAGGTGAAAGCGAAGGTTCCGGTCGCGCCAATAGAGCGTCCACGTCTTCCGGACGGCGATGTAGCGCAGACGTGCGATGGGGAAGCTGGACCATTCGGGTCCGTAGTCCTCACGCCATGGTGCCCGACGCTCGACGATGGTCAGATGTGTTGGTGCGATGACGCATTCAACACGCACCTGATGCAGCGCGTGGTCGGGCACTCGTGCCGCACACCACCGCTGGACGCGTGCGACGTCGAATTCGGGCAGTGCCATGGTGCTACTGGGGTTGGCGGGACATGCGGCGGGCAGCGTTCTCCAAAGCCTCGAATGCATCGTCGAGTCGACGCTGGCGCCGG
>JAHBAP020000051.1 GCA_018500005.2 Mycobacterium sp.
GCGGGATTTTTTGGGGCGGGGGGGGCCGGTGGGGCCGGTTGTGGTCGGGCGGGGGCCGCAGGGGCCGCCGTGGGGAGGGGCGGGGGCCGGGTCGATGACCCGGGCGGGCTCGTTGGGTTCCACCGCCGTGGTCTGGTCGAACGGAAGATCCGGGGCCGGCGCTCCTCGGTACCCGATGGAGGTGAGCACGAGGCCGGCGTCGATCCGAATGGATTGGCCCGAGTCGGCATGGCGGAACTCGACGCCCTCGGCCCGGTTCGTGCCGAGGATACGATGCGGATTCAGACTGTAGGCCAATCGGATTCGCCGCCCCGATGGCGCGGTCGCGGCATCCGGCAGGCCTGCCAGGATCTCGAGCTTGGCGCGGGTGACCGGGTCGCGGACGGTCTGCAGGTCACCGCGAACCAGGCTGTGGTCTGCGGCCTCGAGGACGACGTCGGCGGTCCCGGTCAGTCCGATCAGTTCCGGCAGGGTGAAAGCGGAATCCGCCGGGCCGCGGCGGGCGGCCACCACCACTTCACGGACCGCCGACTCCCGCAGCGCCCGCAGCGCGGTGTTGGAAATGTCCGTTACGGCAAGCTTTTCCGGATCAGCGGTGAGGATGCGAGCGACGTCCAATGCCACGTTGCCGTTTCCGATCAGCACCACCCGCGGATTGCTGAGGTCGACTGGACCGTCCGCGAAGGCGGGGTGTCCGTTGATCCAGGCGACCACCTCGGTGGAACTTGCGGATCCGGGCAGTCCAATGCCGTCGATCTGCAGCCGCCGGTCACCGGGTGTCCCGACGGCGTAGATCACCGCGTGGTGGTGATCCAACAGCTCGGCGTGCGAAAGATGTTTTCCGACTTCGACATTGAGGTAGTAGGTGAATCGGCGTGCTCTGCTGATCCGGTCGAACAGCGCCGAGACGGATTTGGTGCTCTGATGATCGGGCGCCACCCCGGCACGCACAAGTCCGTAGGGCGTCGGCAGCTTGTCGAACACGTTGACCCGAACCCCGGCCTGAGTCAGCAGTTCGTCGGCGGCATACATCCCGGCGGGTCCGGAACCGACAATGGCCACCGCCAGCCCTCGACCCCGTACCTGTGGCGCGGGCAGCACGGGCGCAAGCTTGGAGGTCGGCGGAACCTTCACCCCTTCCGGCCGCGCCGGATAGTGGTCGGCGTTGACGGCGATGAAGGGTAGCTGCTCGGGGGTGAGCCGACTGTCATGCCGGATCGCCCCCACCGGGCATGCGGACACGCAGGCGCCGCAGTCCACACAGGCAACCGGGTCGATGAAAAGCATTTCCGCGGAGGCGAACCCGGGCTCGTCCGGACTGGGATGGATGCAGTTCACCGGACACGCGTACACGCACGATCCGTCGCTGCAGCAGGGCTGCGTGATGACGTGTGGCATCGCCGAACGGCTACGCGGCGGTCAGGTGGCGGCGCTGCGGCTCGCTTCGGAACCTACTGGGTGCGCCGTCGATCTTGCACAGCCGCCAGAACACCCGCGCCAGCGGGTTCATCATGCCGGTGTCGTAGCAGAGCATCCGGACGTCACCGAACATGTCCTGCAACCACTTCCGTGACTCCGGGGAGCGGAAGAACAGCTCCCTGCGGATCTCCAGCGGGATGCCGTACTCGCGGAAGAAGCTGCGCGGCGGCACGAGGATGGCCTGGCACAGGATGCGCATGATGAGCGGCACGTTGACCGACAGCAGCAGCCGCTGTCGGCGGTTGAGGTGGGGCAGGCGCTTGCGGAGATACTCATGGGCGAAGGAGATGTGCCGGGCCTCCTCGGCCACATGGATGGCCATCACCTTCTCCATGATCGGATGCAGCTCTTTGCCTTCGCGAAGCACCTGCTTCTGGGTGTGGTCGATGGGTTCTTCGCCGGCGAGCACCCCGAAGAAGAACGGGATCGGCAGCGGGCCGGGAACCAGTGGGATCAGCGGAGAGACCCAGCGCAACAGCCGCGGCATGCCCGGTACGTCCACGCCGATCCGGTTGACCATCTCCTGGAACATCAGGGTGTGGTTTCCCTCTTCGATGGCCTCGTGAGTGCAGTAGCGGTACTCCGGCGAGCCGTTGGGCACCCAGAACGCGTAGTTCATCAGGCCGCGGATCAGGATCGACTCGAACTGCAGACCGACCTTGGCGACGTTGGCCTGCCGCCACTGGCCGATGGCGATCCGCTTGGCGACCGGTTGCGCCTGATACCAGGGATGACCGCCCAGTGGGTCACTCGCGGGCAAGATCCAGCGTTCGTCGTCGGGAGTGACCGCATATTCCGGCGAATCCCAGTCGATGTCGGTGTATGGGTTGAAATTGCGCCGGACCGAACCCTCCGAGAGCGTCGTCAGCATGTCGACATAGGGGGTGTCGTCGCGAACCTCCATGTTGCGCCGCCAACGCCTGACCATCTTGGTCCTCGCCATGACAAGCCTCCCGCGCGGTTTACATATGGGTGGGTTTTGTACAGCCGATGGCAAAACGGTACCGCAGGTACCGGGTACTGTCCATACCTTCTTCGCTGCGCGATTTCGTCGGCGCCAGCGGTGACTTTTACTCTTGTCGCATGGCAGATCCCGCCCAGCTCACGATTCCCGCCGATCTCAAGCCGACCGACGGCCGCTTCGGCTGCGGCCCGTCGAAGGTGCGACCAGAACAGTTGACCGCGCTAACCACGACCGCGGCCGGGTTGTTCGGCACCTCCCACCGGCAGGCGCCGGTGAAGAACCTGGTCGGCCGGGTCCGCGATGGTCTGCGGGAACTGTTCTCCGCCCCGGACGGCTACGAGGTGATCCTGGGCAACGGCGGTGCGACGGCCTTCTGGGACGCCGCCGCGTTCGGCCTCATCGACAAGCGCTCGCTGCACCTGACCTACGGCGAGTTCAGCTCGAAGTTCGCCTCCGCAGTGGCCGCCAACCCGTTCGTCGGCGATCCGATCGTCATCAAGGCTGACGCCGGCAGCGCGCCGAAGCCCACCTCGGACCCTGGCGTCGACGCCATCGCCTGGGCGCACAACGAGACCTCGACCGGTGTGGCCGTTCCGGTGCACCGCCCAGAGGGCTCCGGTGACGCCCTGGTGCTCATCGACGCCACCTCCGGTGCCGGCGGCCTGCCGGTCGACATCACCGAGGTCGACGCCTACTACTTCGCCCCACAGAAGAACTTCGCCAGTGACGGCGGACTGTGGCTGGCCGTCATGTCGCCGGCCGCACTGGCCCGGGTGGAGCAGATCGCGGCATCGGGCCGCTGGGTGCCGGAGTTCCTGTCGTTGCCGATCGCGGTGGACAACAGCCTCAAGAACCAGACCTACAACACCCCGGCGATCGGAACGCTGGTGCTGCTGGCCGAGCAGATCGACTGGATGCTGGGCAACGGCGGCCTGGACTGGGCGGTCAAGCGCACCGCAGACTCCTCCTCGCGGCTCTACGGCTGGGCGGAGGCCTCGGAGTTCGCCACCCCGTTCGTCGCCGATCCGTCGTTGCGGTCCCAGGTGGTCGGCACCGTCGACTTCAACGATGGCGTCGACGCCGCGGCGGTTGCCAAGGTCCTGCGCGCCAACGGCATCGTCGACACCGAGCCGTACCGCAAGCTGGGCCGCAACCAGCTTCGGGTGGCCATGTTCCCGGCCGTCGAGCCTGACGACGTCAGCGCTTTGACCAATTGCGTGGATTGGGTCGTCGAACACATTTAGACCTCTGTAACCTCATCTGTAACACGCGCGTGTCCGATCCGTTATGTCAATGCACGCCGCGTTATGGTCCGGTTCGAAGGAGGTCGTCATGCGGGAGCTCACACTCATAGGACTCGACGTCGGCGGCAACCACATCATCTGTGAGGGTGGCAACCCGGCCGACAAGTTCTTAGTCCGGCTCGATGACCGCCTGCGCGCGGCAGTGCGCGGTGACGCCACGCGATCCGGACAGGTTTCCCGAGACAGTGAGGTGAGAGCCGTGTTGACTCCCAAGGACATCCAAGCCCGCATCAGGGCCGGCGCATCCGTTCAGGAGCTCGCGGCCAGTTCGGGGATGGACCCCTCCAAGATCGACCGGTTCGCCCACCCGGTGCTGCTTGAGCGTCAGCGCGCAGCCGAGTTGGCCACCGCCGCGCATCCGGTGCTCGCCGAGGGTCCGACGGTGGAGACTCTGCTGGAGACCGTCACTGCTGCACTGACCGAACGCGGCCTGAGTGCC
Source organism: Mycobacterium sp. (assembly GCA_018500005.2). Taxonomy (GTDB): domain Bacteria; phylum Actinomycetota; class Actinomycetes; order Mycobacteriales; family Mycobacteriaceae; genus Mycobacterium. Next base: position 4,187 of record JAHBAP020000051.1, read on the forward strand.
AACGACACCACCTGGGACGCTTGGCGCGCCGAGGACGGCCGCTGGAAGATCCGGATGGGCTGGCAGGCCGGCCTCTCGGAGAACTACGCACACTTCCGCTTCACGCCCGGTGCGCACGGCGGCACGGTGACCGCCATCGACGAGGAAGCCAGTGCGCTGATCGACCCTGAGTTCGAGCGTCCGCTGCGTCCGGTCGCTCCGGTCTCGCAACTGGAGTTCGACGTGCCCGCCGCTCCGGTGGAGGAGGCCGCGCCCGTCGCGGTGCCGCCCGCTCTCGCCGGGCCTGCCGCCCGTGCCGCCGCGGCCGAGTCGGCTCAGCCCAAGCCTGGCCCGGTCCCGGCCAAGCGGAGCGGCCGGAAACCCACGATTCCGGCCTGGGAAGACGTGCTGCTGGGCGTGCGTTCCAGCGGCGACCGCTAAGCCCCGCTAAGCCCCGCTAAGCCAGGGTCAACGCCAGCGTCGCGGTCCACCCGATCGCAACTCCCACCGCTGCGCCGAGGACGAACCATCTGCGGACCGGCACCTTGCGCCAGTCCCACAGTGTCGGCGCCAGTCCGCCGACCGCGATCAGGTTGAGGCCGACCGAGATAATCGGGTTCACCCGTGTCATCCCGAGGCTCAATACGACGATCGCCGCGGCGACGACGGCCGCGACAAAGGCCGCGACCGTCAGACCAGTCCCCCAGGGCGTCGGATCGGACGCGGTTTCGTCGGACACCGCCCCAGGCTATCGCCCGCGAGCACGCTCGTAGAACGCCAGTGCCGCCGCGGTGGCGACGTTGAGCGAGTCGGTCCCCCGCGACATCGGGATACGGACCCGGGCGTCGGCGGCCCGCATCACCGTCTCGGTGAGGCCGGGCCCTTCCGCGCCGACCAGAACCGCGACCTTCTCGCCCGCCAGGCTTTCCGCCGCCTCTGCCAGTGCTGCCGCCCGCGGATCGGGCGTCATTGCGAGCAGGCGAAAGTCGTTGGCGCGCAGGATGTCCAGATCCCTCGGCCAGCTCTCAGCCTTGGCGAAGGGCACCAGCAGGGCGTGTCCCATCGACACCCGAACCGCCCGCCGGTACAACGGGTCGGCACAGCCTGCGCCGAATACCACCGCGTCGACCCCCAGCCCGGCGGCGTTACGGAAGATCGAGCCGAGGTTCTCGTGGTCGTTGACCCCCTCGAGCACCGCGACCGTGCGGGCCTCGGCCAGCACCTGCGCGACGCCGAGTTCAGGCGGGCGGCGGGCGGCGCCGAGGACACCGCGGTTGAGGTGGAAGCCCACCACGTCTGCCATCACCTCGGCCGAGGCGCGATAGAACGGGATGTCGACACCGCGCAGGTCCTCGGCCAGTTCGGTGAGCCGCCGGTCGGTGCCCAGGAAAGCATGCGGGGTGAACCGGGAGGCGAGCATCCGCTGCACCACCAGCACACCCTCGGCGATCACCAGGCCCTTGCCGCTGGGCAGGTCCGGCCGGCGGTCAACGCTGTTGAGGTCGCGGAAGTCATCGACCCGGGCGTCGGCGGGGTCCGTGATGTCGATGACCGTGGCCACGGCGATAAGGTAGCGCTAATGCCCGAGATCGAACCGCCCGCCCTGCCCGCGTCACTGGCCGACCCTCGACCGGTGGTAGCCGCGGGAGCGCTGCTGTGGACGCTGGCCGCCATCGGGGCGTTCACCATTCCCGCGCTGCACAGTTGGCGACCGATCACCGTCGCCGGCCTCGGTGTGAGCGCGTTCGGCGCGCTGCTCTTCCTCTGGCAGCGTTCGGCGGCCAGGCGGGGGTCCCGGGGGGCACAGACCGGGCTCGAACCGAGCCGGCACTAAGGAAGGAAGAAGGAGGATCATGGCTGCGCCGATTCTGAAGGCCGAGATCGAGATCAACGCACCGGTCAGCAAGGTGTGGAGCCTGGTATCCGACCCCAGCCGGATGCCGCAGTGGAGCCCGCAGTGCCGGATCATGAAGGCGCTGGGCCCTATTCGACCGGGCACCCGCACGCTGAACCTCAACCGTCGCGGATTGCTGTTCTGGCCGACCACCTCGGTGATCACCGAGGTCGTTCCGGAACGCAAGTTTGCCTTCCGGATACCGGTCAACACAACCGTGTGGAGCTACGAGCTGGAGCCCACCGCTACCGGTACCCGTCTGATCGAGACCCGGCATGCCGAGAACGGGGTGACCGCGGTCTCCACCGCGGCGACCAAGGTGGCACTCGGCGGCATCGATACCTTCGAGCGTGAACTGGTCGAGGGAATGAACCAGGGCCTTGCCCGGATCAAGGCCGCCGCCGAAGGCCGCTAGCTTTCCAGCGCCTCGGGCTGGGTCGATTCGACTTCCACTTCGGCTTCAGCTTCCACTTCGGCTTCGGCTTCGGGTTCCACTTCGGCTTCGGCTTCGAGGAGAACCTCAAGCACTGCAGGTTCAGCCGGTTCGACCGGACGCTGCACCTCGACGATGTCGAGGACTCCGTCGTCGTAAGGCTCGAAGGCAGGCGACCCGGCACCGTGCGGCGCCGGGGTGTCGGAGTGCGCGCCGCAGCCGTAGAAGATGTCGACGACCCGGCCGTCGGCGGACAGTTCGTTGCAGCAGACCCCGAACATCGCACCCAGCGCTCCAGCCAACCGCACCATGAAACCGCAGTCCCGGCAGACCCGCTTGGTGCCCCGCGCCATCGCCGAAGCCGGGCCGTGTTCACCGTCGTGCCAACGTTGGGCGGCGTCGTCGCGGCCCAGCGCGCTGAGCACGCGTCGCCGACCGAAGCCGACCTCGACGGCCGTGTCATCGATCAAGGGATCGCCGGTGCCCATGAATCCCGGCACCAACCGCGGATCGTCGGGCAGCGGGGCCAGCAGATCGCCCGGACCGAGATCCCCCGGCCTGACCCGCTGCTCCCAGGGCACCCACGGGGGCGCGAGCAGCGCAGTGGGGCCGGGAACGAGCACGACTTCGCTGATGGTGGCGTGCCCGGCACCTGCGTACGCGGCCACCACGACGGCCCATTGCCAACCCTGGTAGCCGGGCATCGCGGCCAGGAACCGGTGGGTGGCCGACGCCTCGTCCTCGAAGGCCACCCCGAGGTAGGCGCCGACCGTCTCGCCGCTGAACTCGATGATCGCCTGGCGGGCCAGGTCGACCGCGCCGGTGAGCAGGGCAGCGACATCCGCCGGCGGATCGGCGGGCGCCGTTGCCGCGGGGTCGGCGGTATCGATCGGGCTGTCCATCGCTGACAATCTTGCCTCACCGGGTGCCGGGCGACCACACCGGTCGGCTCACCACGACTACCGAGATGATGGGGGAGAATCTGTCTCTTATACACATCT
>JAHBAP020000127.1 GCA_018500005.2 Mycobacterium sp.
ACCTGTGCCAGGACCTCGCGACTCGCTACTTCGCCCCGCACAACAAGAAGAACGACGAGCATGAGCCGACATTCGACGGTGCACGGGTCACGCTGAATCCCGAGGTCAAGCGGGCGGTGGACGCCTTCGCCAAGGCCGATCTGCTGGCGATGAGCATGGACCATTCGCTGGGCGGCTGGCAGCTTCCGGCCGCGGTCGCCGGAGCCGGGTTGGCTTGGTTCCACGCGGCCAACGTCGGCACCGCCGCCTACGGCCTGCTCAGCGTCGCCAACGCCAACCTGCTGGCGGCCCACGGCACGCCGGAGCAGATCGAGACGTTCGTCAAGCCCATCCTCGCGGGCCGTTTCACCGGCACGATGTGCCTATCGGAACCGCAGGCCGGATCGTCGCTGGCCGACATCACCACCCGGGCAGAGCCGCAACAAGACGGCACCTATCGGCTGTTCGGGTCGAAGATGTGGATCTCCGGCGGAGATCACGAAATCGCCGAGAACATCGTCCACCTGGTGCTCGCGAAAATCGCCGGGGCACCGGCCGGAACCCGGGGGATCTCGTTGTTCATCGTCCCCAAATTCCTTGTCCGCGAGGACGGCTCCGCGGGCGACCGCAATGACGTCACGCTGGCCGGCCTCAACCACAAGATGGGAGATCGCGGGACCGTCAACACTGCGCTCAACTTCGGCGAGGGCCGCCACCTTCCGCTGGAGCGGCCCGGCGCCGTCGGGTACCTGGTCGGCGAACCGCACCGTGGCCTGGCCTACATGTTCCACATGATGAACGAGGCCCGCCTCGGCGTGGGATTAGGCGCGATAGCGCTGGGCTACACCGGTTACCTCAAGTCCGTTCGGTACGCGATGGAACGACCCCAGGGCAGGCCCGTCACCGCCAAGGACCCGACCGCACCCCAGGTGCCCATCATCGATCACCCGGACGTGCGGAGGATGCTGCTCGCACAGAAGTCCTACGTCGAAGGCGCTCTCGGGTTGGCCCTGTACTGCGGCCGGCTGGTGGACATCCAGGACAGCCCGGACTCACCTGAGGAAGCCGAGTCAGCGCGCAGACTGCTGGACATCCTCACCCCAGTGGCCAAGAGTTGGCCATCGCAGTGGTGCCTGGAGGCCAACAACCTGGCCATCCAGGTCCACGGCGGCTACGGCTACACCCGCGAATACGACGTCGAACAGCATTACCGGGACAACCGGCTCAATCCCATTCACGAAGGCACCCACGGAATCCAGAGCCTGGATCTACTGGGCCGCAAGGTCGTCCAGGACGGCGGCGCGAACCTCGCCGCGCTGGGTGACGTCGTTGCCGCGACCATCGCACGGGGCATGTCGTCGGAGGCTCAGTCGATGGCCACTGGACTCGAGGCCGTCTGGCGACGTCTGGTCACGGTCACCGCGTCGATGTTCGCCCCCGGAGACGTCGATGCGGCCCTGGCCAATAGCGCGGTCTACCTAGAGGCCTTTGGCCACGTCGTGATCGCCTGGATCTGGCTGGAGCAGGTGCTGGCCGCAGAGGGCAGGAGCGGCGATTTCTACGACGGGAAGCGGGCCGCGGCGCGGTACTTCTACCGCTACGAACTGCCCCGGGTCGCCCCGCAACTCGACCTGCTGGAGAGCCTGGACCGAACCACTCTGGAGATGCAGAACTCCTGGTTCTGAATCCCGACTCCTGGTTCTAAACGCTGGGGCAGGACTAGGATTCTTTCACCACAACGCTTGGAATCGGGATGCCATGACCTACGCCCCTCTCGAACTCTTCGATGTCGATCGACTGCTCGACGACGACGAACGCGACATCGCCGCCACCGTTCGCAAGTTCGTCGACGCCAAACTGCGGCCCAACATCGAGGGCTGGTTCGAATCGGGCGACTTGCCCAAGGAACTCGCCAAGGAGTTCGGCGGCCTGGGCCTCATGGGCATGCACCTGGAGGGATACGGCTGCGCGGGAACCAACGCCGTGAGCTACGGACTGGCCTGCATGGAGTTGGAGGCCGGGGACAGCGGGTTCCGCAGCTTCGTCTCGGTCCAGGGTTCGCTGTCGATGTTCTCCATCTACCGATGGGGCTCCGAGGAACAGAAGCAGGAGTGGCTTCCGCGACTGGCCACCGGTGACGCCATCGGCTGCTTCGGGCTGACCGAAGCCGACTTCGGCTCCAACCCCGCCGGCATGCGCACCCGCGCCCGCCGGGACGGCACGGATTGGGTGATCAACGGCACCAAGATGTGGATCACCAACGGCAATCTCGCCGACGTCGCGACCGTCTGGGCGCAGACCGACGAGGGCATTCGCGGATTCCTGGTCCCCACCGACACGCCGGGTTTCAGTGCCAACAAGATCACCCGGAAGCTGTCGCTGCGGGCCTCGGTGACCTCCGAACTGGTGCTGGACAACGTGCGGTTGCCCGCCTCGGCCCAGCTGCCCGAAGCTGTTGGGCTGGGAGCGCCGCTGTCCTGTCTCAACGAGGCGCGGTTCGGCATCGTGTTCGGCGCGATGGGCGCCGCGCGCGACGCTCTGGAGACGACGATCGCCTACACCCAGAACCGCGA
>JAHBAP020000122.1 GCA_018500005.2 Mycobacterium sp.
CGGGCGGCGATCACCCACACCGCATCGACGGCCACCACCACCGCACTGAACTTCCCGATCCTGACGTTGCTCGGACTCGTGGTGGTGACGGCGCTGACCGCACGGCGGCTGATCTGGGGTCCGCACGAGACGTTCCGGGAGTTCCTGCACCATGCCTGGGATCCGCGCACGGCGGTGCTGATCATCGCGGTGATGTGGGTCGCTGCCGTGCAGATCTCCGGGGCCTGGGCCTACACCGACATGCTCGGCAACATCTCGCACGGCGAGACAGAACACGTTCTGCCGCAATTGGCACTGTTCGTCGCCATGCTCGCCGGGGCGATCACCGGGGGACGCTCTCTGGTGGGTGCCCGCCTGATCGGGCCCCTGGCGCCCCGGGTGGTCCGATGCACCCTCGGCGGGATGGTCATGGGGATCGGGTTCTCCGTGGCCCCGGGCGCCTACGACGGGTTCACCCTGCTAGGTCAGCCGTTGCTGCTGCCCTACGCGTGGGTGGTGATGACCGCCTGCTACCTCTCGGTCCTGCTCGGCGTCGTGTATCTGCGCTCCGGGCTGGGCGCCTGGATAAAGACGCGGCGCGGCTGAGCTCGGTTCCCGATCGGGGAACGGGTTTCAACCCCGTTGGGGTCCATCAGACGACCATCTTCGGCCTTGGCGCCGCCGCGGCGACCGGAACTATCCTGCTGATCGGCGGGAAGGGAGATGTCGGGTGAGAACATGGTTCATGACCGGGGCGTCCCGCGGCCTGGGTCGGCAGTGGGCGGTCGCGGCCCTGGACCGCGGTGATCGGGTCGCCGCCACCGCGCGTGATATTTCCGCCCTGGCGGACCTGCGCGAAAGCTACGGCGACGCCGTCGAGCCGATCGAACTCGACGTGACCGACCGGCAGGCCTGTTTCGCCGCCGTTAGGGCCGCCCACGACCGGTTCGGGCGACTCGACGTGGTGGTCAACAACGCCGGGTACGGGCAGTACGGATTCGTCGAGGAACTCTCCGAAGCCGATGCGCGCACCCAGATGGACACCAATTTCTTCGGTGCGCTGTGGATCACGCAGGCCGCGCTGCCGTATCTGCGCGCCCAGCGCAGCGGACACATCATTCAGGTGTCCTCGATCGGCGGTGTGCTGGCCTTCCCGAACTTGGGGATCTACCACGCGTCGAAGTGGGCGCTGGAGGGAATGTCGCAATCCCTGGCCGGGGAGGTCGAACCGTTCGGTGTGCGGGTGACCCTGGTCGAACCGGGCGGTTTCGACACCGAATGGATCACCGCCGCACCGCATTCGGAACCGTTGGCGGCCTACGATTTCCAGCGCACGGCCTTCGAGTCCGCGCGAGTCGAACGCAGAGCGGATCTCGGCCGTCCGGAGGCGACCAGGTCGGCGATTCTGGCTATTGTCGACGCCCAGGATCCCCCGCATCGGGTTTTCCTCGGACGGCACGTATTCGACTGGGCCAGAACCGAATACGCCGACAGGTTGGCCGAATGGGAGCGTTGGCAACCGTTGGCGGACGCCGCGCACGGCAAAGTTCAGGAAACGACGATGGACGGAATGGTGCCGCGAGGCGCGTTGGAGGCCAATCCGGAGAAGTAGGCGCCCGACCACATCCACAATCCGGCCTGCAGCAGCAGCGCACTGGATGCCAGTTCGGCGTCGCGGTTGGCGTAGCCCTGCATGCTGGCCAGGGTTGCGGCCTTGCTGATCATCAGATAGGCCGAGCTGAGGTCCACCAGGGATCCGTACGACGTCGGCGACAGTCCGCCCGCCCCGATGATCTTCCAGACGAATTTCCCTGCGCCAGTGGTCAATTCCAGCACCGAGGTCCACAACTTCATCTCCGCCCACCGCAGCGTCGGAGGGTCGGCCAGATCGACCAGGGCGCCGTCGTAGCGGTTGGCGATCTCCAGATCGACGAGGGAGGAATTGCAGTCCAGGAACCCGTTGCAGGTCAATGTGTCCTTCATCGAGGGCACACCAGCCGGCGGGTTGTCCAGGATGTATTCCAGGTAGCCCTTGTTGTAGCCGTACAGGGCTAGCAGAACCGGCACCGAGGCGTGGGCGACGGGCTTGGACAGCAACGGAACGTTGCTCACGCCGGTCAGTCCGCCGACCAGCACGCTGAACATCCGCAGACCGATGGCCGACACGACACCGCCCGAGGAGGTGCTCGCACTGACCGGTTCGGCCGGGACGGCACGCAGGTTGTCCCGCAGCCAGATTCCGCCGAAGTAGCCCGACACGGCAAGATTGCCCATCTCGACGCGCGCTTGATCTCTGGTGAGCTTGCGGGAGGCAAGGGTGTCCAGGCTGCCGGTCGCCAGGTCGCCGAAGAAGAACTGCGGCGCGTCGGCGGGATCGCCGCCACCGGCGACGTAGGCGGTAGCGGCGTCGGTGATCGCCGGTTGCGACACCGTGTACGCCCGGGTCTTGCTGACCGGCATCGGGGGCAGATCGACCGAGACGGTGGGGATCGAATCGCGGGTCTGCGCGGCAGCACGCGCAGTGCGCCGGGTCGGGGTGCTCAAAGCAAGTTTCGGGGCGGCGTTCGGGGCATTCGTCGCCGCGACCGGCCGGGGC
>JAHBAP020000064.1 GCA_018500005.2 Mycobacterium sp.
AGATGTGTATAAGAGACAGTACCTAGACGGACCCATGACCCCACCCTTCGTGTTAACTAATTTCTGCGCTTCTTCATAGCAAAAATTCAGCCTTTTTCAAAGCTGTGAGGCGCCGCAGGGTGGAACCGTCTCAGATCCGAAAGATTCCGGGGGCCGTCCGGGGGGATCTTCCAGGGCTTGGGTTGGGGCTTTCAGCCGGCTTTGCCGGGGAGTTCGAAGGTGTCGTAGATGAACCCCAGGTCATGCCGGATCCTTTCGGGATCGAGGTTGAACTTCTCCGGCGAATGCTGGTGCTTGCTCTTATAGGAGCGCTGCTTCTCGGCCTGGGCCGCGATCTCCGCGACGAACTCGGGACTCGGTTCGACCTCGATGAAGTCCAGGATCCGCTTCATCGTCGGCTCCAGGTCGTGCAGAAGGTCGGTATAGCGCACCACGCACAGGTTCTTCTCCGGGATGCGCCCGGCGACGTAGTCGTCGTGGAAGGAGCGCAGCATTTGGCAGGAGGCCTGATAGAGGTTCTCCACCCAGCGCTTCTGGTCCTCCTCGCTGGTGTTCTCCCAGACGTTGTAGCCGTTCTCCAGCACGCCGGACACCAGTGACATCCCGGACGGGATGACCTCGACCGGGTCACGGATGATGTAGACCAGTTTGCAGTCGGGGTAGCGCTCCAGCAGTTCGTCGAGGCGGAAGGTCAGCATGCTGGTCTTGGCCAGCACCCGATCGGCGTGCTTATAGGCCAGGTTCCGCTGCCAGCAGTCCTCGTGATACTTGAAGAACCGGTCCTTCTCGGCCTGGCTGACGCCCTCGACGCCCATCTCGCGCCGGCACAGGTCGCTACCCCAATTGTCTTGCCAGGCAAGGAAGTACGCCCATGCGAACGGGCCGTCGAGGGTGCGGAAGAACCACAACACGTCGTCGGTCTCGATGCCCCGCAGATTGGTGTCGTGGATATCCGAGGGGTGGTAGCGCGCCGGCGAGAGCCGGTCGAACTTGGGCACGATCCTGCCCAGGAGCTTGCGCGCCGTGATCGCCGGAAAGAGCATCTCCCACAGCTCGAACGCGGCCAGGTTGCCCGAACCGAGCAGCAACCGGTGCAGGAAAGTGGTGCCGCTGCGCGGATTGCCGACGATGAAGATCGGCCGGTCCAGCGGCTTCTTGCGGAAGCCCGGGAAGAAGACGCGATCCAGTCCCAGGGTGATACCAGAGATCGCCTGACGCAGTTGGAGCACCGCGAAGGTGCCGAGTGGCCGGACCTTGAACCCGAAGGACTTGTTGATGGTCCGGTACAGCTCTATGTAGTGGCGCAAAACTCAACACTCCCATTCTGCGGAAGCTGCGACCATGGTGAATCCGGCCGCCGCGCTCCCGATGACGATTTTGTCGCCGGCGGCGACGGTGCCGTTCCTCAGTCGGTGATCCAGAGCGAAGGCCCAGGCGGTGCTCGCGGTGTTCCCGTAGAGGCTGTGGGTGAAAATGCCCGCCTCCGGTTTGGCGTCAAGCTCGCCGAAGATCTTCTTCAGCACCGCCTCGCTGGGCTGGTGGAAGGCGTAGTGGTCGATCTCCTGCGGTGTCCAGTCGGATTTCGCCAGCAGATCTCGCACCAGGGGCACCACGTGGACCGACAGCGCGAACAGTTCCTTGGACTGGGACATGAAATGACCGTCGACCGGCGCCCGGCACAGTTCCCAGTTCTCCGGCAGCGACTTGTGCGTGATCCGCTCCAGTCGCGCCCCGCCCAGGGGCAGTGCCTTCCGGGTGATCAGCAGCGCGGCCGCGCCGTTGCCGATGGTCAGGCCCGCGACGCCGACCATCAGTTCCTCGGCCGTCTGCATGTCGAAGGTGATCCGGTCGCGGGTGATCTCACCGGCACAGATCAGCGCCGTGTCGATATCCTCGTGGATAGCGAAGTACCCGGCCGCGACGTGCAGTGCCTCGATGAGCCCGGCGCACGCGCAGGTCACGTCGAAGGTGATGGACGGAGTTGCACCGATGCGCCCGGCCACCTCGGTGGCGGTGGCCGGTTCGAATGCGTCGCGGGCCACGCCGCCGTAGATCACCAGGTCGACGTCGCCGGCTGCCACCCCGTTCTCCTCCAGGCACGCGGCCGCCGCCCGGGCGGCCCACTCGCCCGGAGAGGCGATTTTGTCATCGGACTCGTAGTACCGGACGTGGGTGTTACATCTATCGAAGACATAGCGAACACCCGCCTCGACCATTTCCCACTCGTTTGCCGAACCGGCGAAAGAGTCCTTGAGGCGGGAAAGCACGGCGTCGTTGTCGACGGCCAGATCCGGCAGCAGGGTCGCGGGTCTCGAGAAGTACAGGCGTGGCAACATGGTCCGATTCGTCCTGGTAGTCCGATTATCCGCCGAACATCTGCGGGGCCTCGTGGAGGCGGAAGCACGCGAATCCCCCACGCTTACGGGCGTCGGAAAGAATTATACCAGCGTAAATGGTCCTTTTGCTAGTGACGATTCGCCGCCCGGGCCGCGCTACCCCCGGACGTGCGGGCTCAACAAAACCTGGAGCGGGAACGTCTGCTCGGGCTGGGTGCCCTCCAGGTGGGTGTACAACCCGAGACTGTAGGTCCCCTCGGATCCGACCCAGATCGGCAGCTGCTGAACGAACACCCGGAACTTGACCGGTGTCTCGGGGTTGTCGTCCCAGTGCCAGTTGAATCGCATGGCACTGGACCGCTCCCCGTCCGGTCCGTTGGCGATCAGATAACGGACCGGGTCGTACTCCTCCCCGCGGAGCCCGCACACGGCGATGACGACGCTGATCGTGATCTCGGCGGGGAAGGCATTGACGTAGCAGCTGGTCATGGGGAACCCCCCAGCGCTGACTCCGCCGCCCTCGTCCTCGGTCGCGATCAGTGCCGGCGCGAATGCGACTACCCGCATGGGTTTCTCCCTGCAACTCAGTGTTGTCTCAGTGTCTCAGACGCGGTCGAGGCATAGCTGTCGGACCCTCCGTCAGTTAGCTATGCAGGTGTTGTGCACTTTCCCGAGGCGTTACTTCGCCCGTGTCTTAGCCCGCCCTAAATCGCTTGTCTTGCCTCGGTGAACTGGAGTTATGCGGGTAAGGCCGGTGTCTTGCGAGAAGGGCCGCGGAGGGGCCGCAACCCGATACAACGCAAGTTCGCCGAAGAGGGTGACAAACGGCTTGTGTACGTGCATACTCACAGACGCGTCTTAGCTTTGTGTGTTCAGGCGCGGGGACGCGGAGTAGGGGCTTCGCGCCATTTGCCTATTTGAGGAGCAGGTATGTC
>JAHBAP020000077.1 GCA_018500005.2 Mycobacterium sp.
CTAGTTCGACGCCGCCACGGGCCCGGCTCCACGCCAGATTTCGTTGTGCCAGAACCAGTTCGGCTAAGCGCTCGATGCCGACAGCGAACAGAAGAATGAGATACCACGTCATGGGGTCGGCGCTCACTGCCACTGCATGAGAACGAGTTCCGAGCAGAAGCCGGGACCCATGGCCATCATCACCGCGGGAGATCCGTCCGCGGGGCGCTTGTCCATCGTATCGCGCAGGATGTGCAGCACCGACGACGACGAGATGTTGCCGATCTCGGCCAGCGAGCGCCAGGTGAGTTCGAGGGCGTCGGCGGGCAGCGTGAGGCTGTCGTTGATCGCCTCGATCACCTTCGGGCCGCCGGGATGGCTGACCCACACGCCGATGTCGTCGATCTGCAGGTCGTGGCCGCCGAGGAAACCGGCCATGTCGTCGCGCAGGTAGCGGCTGATCATGTCGGGCACGTCCGGGGACAGCACCAGCTGGAACCCGGCGGAGCCGACGTCCCATCCCATGGTGCGCAACGAATCCGGGTACAGCCGGCTGGCGGTGTCGATGATCCGCGGCCCGGTGATGCCGAGCTTCTCGGCGCGGCGCTCTCCGACGGCCACCAGCGCCGCCGCGCCGTCGGCGAACAGTGCCGTGCCCACCAGGCCGGCGATGTCCGCTCCTAGGGCGCCAAAGTTCAGCGAGCACAGTTCGGCCGACACCAGCACGGCCACCCCGTCGGGGTTGCCGCGCAGGTAGTCATGGACGCGCGAGGTTCCGGCCGCGCCGGCCACGCACCCCAATCCGAACAACGGGATGCGACGCACGTCGGGACGCATGCCGAGTCGCCCGGCGATGCGGGCGTCGATCGTCGGCACCGCGATGCCGGTGACCGTCGTCGAGAAGATCGCGTCGACGTCCTCGGGCCCGAAACCGGCGTCCTCCAGCGCTGCGGACACCGCCGCTGACCCGAGGTCGACGGCCTGCTCGATGAACACCGAGTTCGACTGCCCGAAGTCGGTAAGCGTCGGGTATTGCTCCAGCGACAGCGCGAGGTGGCGGTAGTCGACCTTGGCGGTCTGGTGGAAGCGCCGCAGCAGATCCGCGTGTGGGGCGAACTGGGGCAGCTGCATCAGCGTCTCGGTGATTTCGGACTGGCTGTACCGGTTCGGGGGCAACGCCCCGCGGACTGCGGCGATGACACTGGTCGGGTTGCCGTTCGTACCTGATGACTCCACGTGTTGCTCCTCTTGATCCTTGACTTCAAGGGGAATTCGGAGCCGTTCGCCATCCGGATGGGGGGTGTGACCCAACCGACATCGAGATCGAGGGCCGCTACTTCGAGGCGATCGTGCCACCAGGGCTTCCGCTCGGCGACCTAGTCATACACCAGGTCGGGATGTCCCAGAGGCTCCGTGAGCGCGGTCTCCGACCGGCTAAATATGGCTGCCCAAGGCAGTTTCTAGAATCTACCTCAAGTTATATAATCGCTACTATGGCATTGAGCATCAAAGACCCCGAGGCTGATCGTTTGGCCAGGGAATTGGCGGCTCGCACCGGGGAAACTCTGACCGAGGCCATTGTGGTCGCACTCAGGGAGCGGCTCGCCCGTGAGGCGGGGCGAACGAGGACGATCCCGCTCTGTGAGGAATTGGCAACCATCCGCCGTCGATGCGCGGACTTGCCGGTCTTGGACACCCGTGCCGACGACGAGGTCGTGGGCTATGACCAGCACGGGTTGCCCACCTGATGGTGCTCGACACCTCGGCGCTCGTAGCGATGCTCAACGACGAACCGGAGGCGCCGGGATTCGAAGCTGCCGTGGCGGCTGCCCCGGTTCGATTGATGTCGACCGCGTCGTACCTCGAGGCCGCCATCGTCATTGAAGCGCGGTTCGGTGAGCCTGGCGGACGCGAACTGGACTTGTGGCTGCATCGCGCTGGCGTTGATCTTGTCGCGGTCGACGCGGATCAGGCTGAGGTGGCGCGGTCCGCCTACCGCCGTTACGGCAAGGGCCGGCATCGCGCCGGTTTGAACTACGGGGATTGTTTTGCATATGCGCTGTCGAAGGTCAGCAGTGAGCCGCTTCTCTTCAAGGGAGACGATTTCGGGCACACGGACATCGATGCGGTTAGCCCCGACGCAGTCACCCCGGAGTAATGCGCGCTAACGCTCCTCGTTGCGATCAGGGGCCTCAAGATCTGCTCAAGGCCCCGAAAGTCGTCGGCATTGCGGGTGTAGAGCGGCAAGCCTGCGGCCAGATCGGTCGCGGCGATGAGCAAATCGGCCATGCGCCGCCGCGATTGGCGGCCGGCGGCAAGAACAGCGGCGTAGATCCGCCCGAACGCCCTCGAACAGTCGCCGTCGAAGGGCGTTGGCTCAACAGAGCGCCGTCACGCCAGCGAACGGTCCTCGTCACGCGTGGGTGAACAGGATGAACAGAAGCAACAGAATCAACATCGCGACAATCGATCCGGCGACGATAAACGAAACTTCCATCGCTGCGCCCTCCCTCACATTCCGTGGCGTTCAGAGAATTCGAAAGCACGCCTCGGTTGACCACCCGCCGACGAAATGGTGGTCAACACATTCCGGGCGGCGGGCGGTTCGTGCA